>CALWGN010000187.1 GCA_944380055.1 uncultured Lachnospiraceae bacterium | reverse complement strand
AAAATGATAATACTTGTGTGAATGAACGATGTGTACGATGTGAAGGAAACTGTAAACGAAGAAGCAATTTATTTATATAAAATTAAAAATAATTAAGAAAATAAATTGTAGTGTACAACAGTTAATCATTTGTTACTGATTAGAGGAGAGATATTGTGAAAAGAATAAAGCATAAATATGGAAAGGTTTATTTTATTTTAGTATATATTATAATTGTAGCAGTTGCAGTGTTTATCTTTAATGAATATATTAATAGACAAATGAAACAACAGCTTATGAGTTCTCTTTATGATGTATCTAATCAAACGCTGGTAGCTATACAAAATAAAATTAATAGAAAATTAACCGAATTAGAGGAACTGGCTAAGGAATTATCTAGTGATAATAATTTAGATTATAAAGCAAAAGAGGATTATTTAAGAGGATATGCCAATGTATTAGGATATGAAGCATTAGCAATTGCACTGCCAGATGGCACGGTATATACAGACAATAAAAGTTATAACATTTCAGAGAGGGAATATTTTCAGAGAAGTATGAATGGAGAACAATGTATTAGTGAAACTGTATCTGATTTAAGAAATGGTAATAACATTAATCCTTATAGCGTACCAATATTTGATAATAATGGAAATATAAATGGAGTATTATTTGGAGTTGACCCTACAGAGAATTTTATGAAAATGTTTCAGGTTCCAATGTTTAATGGAGAAGGGTATACCTATTTAATTAATTCAGAAGGTGACGTAGTAACAGGTTATCGTAACCAAGATTTTGAAATGACCAACTTGATTGAGAATCTGAAAAAATTCCCTAATAATGAAGTCGCATTGGAAGAACTTTCAAATATTTTAAAGCAAAATCAAGAAGGAAGTTTATATATTAATAATAATGGGTATAGATATAATTGTTTTTTCCCATTAAATATTAATGATTGGTGGCTTGTAACTGGAGTACCAGAAAATGTATTAGAAACTCGAGTTAGTGATATTACTAATATTATGAAAATAGTAAGTGGTGGTATAGTAAGTGGTGCATTGGTAATGTTGATTTGGTTTATATATGTACAGAAGAAAAACGAAACAATACTAAAAAAGATTGCGTATGTGGATCCCTTTACAAAGCTTTATAATAAAGCATATATGCAAGACAATTTCTTAAATAATATTAAACAAGTAGAAAATAAAAAAAGTGCATTAGTTATTTATAATATTCGAAAGTTTAAAATAATTAATGAAATTTATGGGGAATATGTAGGTGATAAATTAATTAAACAAATGGCGCATATTTTAAATGCAAATATAAATTCTAAATATGAAATTGCCATAAGAGATCATTCCGATGAATTTTCAGTATTATATTTCTACAAAACAAGAGAAGAATTAGAGGAAAGAATTAAAACTGTTATTAAACAAACAGAAGTTATGCAGGTAAATAATAACGATATCCAAATTACTCTATCGGTTGGTATTTATGAAATTAATGATTTAGATACTTCTTTTGAAAGAGCCTGTAGCTATGCAAAGATGGTAAAGAATAAGAATAAAGATGGCGTAGATGACTTTTCCTACTATTCTGAAGAGTTAAAGAAAATAGAATTAGAAGAAAAAAATTTAAGGGATGATATACAAGACGGAATTATTAAGAAACAATTTAAGTCATGGCTTCAACCAAAGTATGATGCAGTGACAGGAAAAATTATAGGAGCAGAAGCTTTGGCAAGATGGTATAAAGAGGATGGAAGAGTGTTAACGCCCTATCATTTTATTGAATTTAGTGAAAAGTCTGGATTAATACAAGAAATTGACCGTTTGGTATTAGAAGATGTTTGTAAAAAAATAAGCCAATGGAGGGAAGAAGGGATGGAATGTATTCCTATTTCTGTTAACCTTTCAAGAGCATATTTAAATAATGCAAATTCTATTTATCATGTAAAGAAAATTTTAGATAAATATAAAATCCCTAGCGATTATATTCAGTTAGAAGTAACGGAAAGTGCAATGGTAGATAGTGAAGAAGAATTAGGAAGAACGATAGAGACCATGCACGAGCTAGGATTTAAGGTATTATTAGATGATTTTGGTGTGGGATATTCTTCTTTAATATCTATTAATAATATGCAATTTGATATATTAAAGATAGACAAATCTTTTGTGGACACTATTGGTACGAATAAGGGAGAGCATATTGTAAAATATACCATTACACTAGCGAAAAGCTTAGGTATGAAAACGATAGCAGAAGGTGTAGAAACAAAAGAGCAGTATGATTTCTTAAAAGAGCAAGAGTGTGATATTATACAAGGATATTACTTCTCAAAACCATTATCAGGAGATGATTTCAAGGAAAAAATGTTAGTGCTAAGAACGACTTAAGAAACAAAAATAACTGAGAAAATACCATAGTAATTTTGCATTGACTTTTAAAAAAGTCTGCTATATAATGGGTTAGTAAACAAAGGCGTTTATGTTATAATATCTGGGAAAAGAAATTATAGCATAGGCGCTTTTTCCGTATTTTTAGGAACTATATTTATAAACTATATAATGTTATGTGTATGAGTGTCGCTTGAGTAAGATTTCTTATAAAATTAAGAAAGGAGAAAATTATATGAATACTATTATAGAAGAAGTGCAACAATTTGTAGAAGAAAATGATGTAAAATTTATTCGTTTGGCATTTTGTGACATTTTTGGAATACAAAGAAATATATCTATTTTTGCAAGTGAATTACCAAGAGCATTTAAAGAAGGCATTTCTTTTGATGCATCAGCCATTCGTGGTTTTTTTAAGGTAAATACAACAAATTTGTTCCTCTTTCCAGATGCTTCTACCATTGCAATTCTTCCATGGAGACCATCATTAGGAAGAGTAGTTCGAATGTTTTGTAATGTTTGTTATGGGGACGGAAGTCCATTTGAAGGAGATTTTCGCCAAATGTTAAAAAAGACTTGCCAAGAAGCATTTGATATGGGTT
>CALWGN010000186.1 GCA_944380055.1 uncultured Lachnospiraceae bacterium | reverse complement strand
TCTGCTAATATAATTGCTACACAAATTGGATGTATAATATAGGGTTCGCCAGATTTTCGGTATTGACCTTCATGTGCCTCTACTGCTAAATCATATGCCTTTTCAACTAATGATAAGTCATCAGATGGATGATATCTCCTAATACTAGCTAAAAGTTCCTTATGCAGTTCCTTTGGATCTGTAAAGTCTGCTGGTGCCTTTACTAAGGGGCTAGGATTTTTATTTTCAATTGTCTGTTTTACATCCACATTTTTATCTACCATATAAGTCATCACCCTTTTCTTAAAATTTATATCCTATCGCTTCATTTTAAATCCATATATATAATGTATATCTTAAAAAAACCGTATTTATAAAAGTATTTCTTTTTATTATAATGAAGTTTGTCAAAAAATGCAATTATATGAATATTATTTTTTTCTCTATTTTTCTTACTTTTTTTACTCTTTGTGTTTTTTCACTATATACAAAGGAAAAATTATAATTATCGTTTCATTTTCTTTAACTGTATTTTTTCTTCTGTCTCTATATTTTTAAGCTCTAATATTTTTTGTATTGCTTTATTATATGTATGGTCATATAATTGATTGTTTTTTAAGTACTCCATGGTCTCTGTTTTATTGTATTTATAGCAAATGCTAATTGCCCATGCAATTGCCATATGTACATAGTACTTATGTACATAGTACTTACGTACATAGTACTTACGTACATAGTAATTTTCTTTATTAATATTATCAAAATATTGAAATATTTTTTCACTGTATAGTGGATTTAAAAAATATTGAAGTATCATTACAATAGCAAATCTTAACTCATACTCACTATCCTTTCTTAAATACTCCTCTACCAATTCCCAATATATTTTCTTTTCTTTCTTTGCTTCCTTTAGTGAACTGCAAAAACTATCACATAATGACCAGTTGGATAATTTAGGTATATGCAAACGTATCCAATGAATTCTCTCTTCTACTGTCCATTTTGCCTGTGCAATTAAAAAGCCTTTTAACATAATTTCTTCAAAGTAATCCTCACCTATTTCATTTAAATAAGCTACTACATCTTCTTTTACTAATTGTTTTGCCTTTTTTCTTATGGTTGGAATTCTTACTCCTAATAGATTATCCACTCCTGGAAGCAAAGAACTAGCAAATTTTTTATAATCTTCCTCTGCCTCTTCTAACAACCACTCATAAATTTCATCTCTCTTACTATTTATAGTATTACCCATTTTTTCCCTCTTTAATATATCTATCATGATTAGCGTTTCAAAAAAATATCGTTAGACTTTATGGTAGAAAGTTGCATCAATAAATTTTGTATGTAATATAAGGAAAAGAGCTATTGCAAGTAAACTAATTGTTGCAACAGCTCAAAATAATCGCCTTTAAAAAATTTATTTCTTTGGTACTACTTCTAACCAATATCCATCTGGGTCAGAAATAAAATAGATACCCATTGCTGGATTTTCATAACAAATACAGCCCATTTCCTTATGTTTTGCATAAGCAGCATCAAAATCTTCTACTTCAAATGCTAAATGTTGTTCATTATCTCCTAAATTATAAGCTCTATCCCAGTCTCTTAGCCATGTAAGTTCTAAATTGAATGGAGTTTCTCCATCTCCTAAATAAACTAAAATAAAACTTCCATCTTCTGCTTCTTTTCTTCTTACTTCCTTTAGTCCTAATGCTTCTTCATAAAACTTTAAAGACTTTTCTAAATCAAAAACATTGTAATTGTAATGTGCAAATACAAATTTCATAATTATTCTCCTTATCTATCTTCAATAGAAATAAAATTTCAATAGAAATTACATTTCATAGAAATTACATTTCATAGAAATAAAATTTCATAGAAATACATATCATAGAAATACATATCATGAACTTCGTTCATGATCTTGTCACATTCGCCAAATGCTTCGCACTCGGCTCATTGTGTTCATTATACAATTAAACTTTATAGAAGTTTTAATTTCCTTCGTAAGAAATAATAGATGCTATATCATACCCTACTAACTTATCTCTTCCTTTTAATCCACAAAGTTCCATTAAGAAGCAAATTTTCACTACTTCTCCACCAAGTTGCTCTATCATTTTAACAATTACTTCAATGGTTCCGCCAGTTGCCATTAAATCATCTACAATAACAACTTTTTGACCTGGCTTAATAGAATCCTTATGCATTTCTAGGATAGCACTACCGTATTCTAAATCATATTCCATAGAAATTGTTTCTAAAGGAAGTTTTCCTTTTTTTCTAACAGGAACAAATGCTTTTTTTGTAGCATATGCTACTGGTACACCAAAAATAAATCCACGAGATTCTGGTCCTACAACTACATCAAAATCAACGCCATCTAATTCTTTTAAAATAGAATCAATGGCTAATTGTAATCCTTCTGGATCTTGTAATACACTTGTAATGTCTCTAAAAACAATTCCTTCCTTTGGAAAATCATTAATACTTCTTACATATTCTTCTATACGTTTCATAAATATATCCCTTCTGCTATTTCTTTTCTATACTATAAAGAAGCGTATTTATTTTCCATAAATTCACGAGATTGCATTGCATTTTCAGGCTTAGTATCTTCTAATAATACATGAATAAATGGTTTTTCCTTCTTAATATAGCTTAATAATAAATCATTGTTTAACATACCTTGTCCAGATGGTACTGACTTAAGCACACCATCTTTGATTACAAAGTCTTTTGCATGGATAATTGCAATTTCTTTTCCATTTAACTCAACAAATTCTTTTATGATTTCTTCATGATTCATATAATTTTCTTCATTTAATAAATTTACTGGGTCAAAAATAACTTGTAAATTTGGTGAATTAATTGCATCTAGCACTTGTCTTGTTCTCTTTGCATTATTCATAATGTGTTTATGAACTGGTTCAATTCCAACAATAACCCCTAATTTTTCTGCATATTCTACTACTTGACGAAGACCTTTAATAAAAATTTCCAATGCTTCTTCTGTATGACTAAATGGCTCAAATTTATATTCTGTATTGCAAGCTCCTGTTTCTGTACCAACTAGACCGCAACCTAATAAAGAAGCAAAACGAATATGTCTTTTATATGTATCAATAATATCAGCTAATTGCTCCTTATCTGGATTTGCCAAATTTAAATAGCATCCTAATACAGCTACATCTACACTGTTTTTTGCAAATACTTCTTTCATATATAATGCCATACCAGGTGTCATTGCTTCTTTGTTTGTAGGAAATTCCTTAATAGCTTTGCTTAATGCAAGCTGACAGCAATGAAATCCCTCTCTATTAATTTCTTCTACTAATTGCTCAAATGTATCTGCTTTTACATCATGTGCGCGAATCCCAATTCTCATTATAACTACCTCTCCTTTTTATTATTTAATGCTTATTGCAATTTATACCTTATTATTTGCATACTTATCCTTATCTAGTATATACTATTTTCCTTCAATGACGCAATAGTTTTGAATAATAATCTGTAAAGTTATTTGTCCTCGAAACTCATTTTTTGTTGGATAATAGGTAAATCCAATATCTATATTGTTCTGATTTCCTAAATACATAGCGTCTAATCCTTCTTTTCCATAGTATTTTATAATGCATTCATTAAAATCATCAATATCACCAAAAAACATCGCCTCAATAATATGCCCATCTAAATTCATTACATTCATTTTTAATACATTTTGATTTTTCCCTAATACAGTAGCCTTTAAAATTTTAAAATGTGGCTCTGCGAATAATGGTTTTCCATTACCTTTTCCAAATGGCTCTAATAAACTTAAACTTTCAATAAATCCATCGGTTACATATTGAATTGGCATTGGTACATCAATATAGACTTTTGGTGTTAAATCCTCTTTTGTAAGTCCACACTGTTCATTTAACTGTTTCCTAAGAGCAGGAAGATTTTTTTCCTCCAATGATAACCCTGCTGCCATTGGATGACCACCAAATTTTCCTAATAACGGTTTACATTTTGTTAATCCTTTAAACATATCGTATTCTTCTATGGAGCGACCGGAACCTTTAATTCCCTCTCCACCATCAGTAAATACAATTGCTGGTTTATGATATTTTTCCCTTATTCTACCTGCAATAATACCAACTAAACTTTCATGGCAATTTTGCAATCGAACGCATAGTATAGAATCATTTTTTATGTCACTTGTTTCAATTAAATGAATAGCTTGTTCTACACCCTTTACAGTCATATCCTTACGGTCTGTATTTAACTGTTTAAGCTCTGTCGCTAACATAAGGGCTTTTTCATATGTAGATGCCTGTAATAAATCTAGGGCAATCTTTACCGTATCTAATCGTCCTGCAGCATTAAAACATGGTCCAATAATAAATCCTATGTGGTAGGAATTTATATTTTCTGGATCCAATTGATTGACTTCCATCAATGCCTTTAATCCAAGATTTTTTGTTTTCTTTAACCTACTTAATCCTTCTCTTACAATAATACGATTTTCATCTACTAAATCCATAACATCTGCTACTGTTGCAATAGCAGCATATTCTAGTAAATCATATAATTGCTCCTTATTTATATTATGTTTTTCATATAAAACTTGGATTAATTTATAGGCAACTGCAGCACCACATAGTTTTTTAAATGGGTACGTGCAATCTTCCATCTTAGGATTTATAATAACATCTGCCTCTGGATAAATAAATGTTTTGCCATTTTCATTTTCTATAAAAGGAACTTCGTGGTGATCGGTTACAATGACTTTTAAGCCCTTACTTTTTGCATAAGCAATCGGCTCCATTGCAGCAATTCCATTGTCACAAGTAAGGATTAAAGATACGCCATTTTCTAATGCTTCATCAATAATACGATTGTTAATGCCATAACCTTCTTTTACTCTATCTGGTGTATATGTCTGTACAACTGCCCCTATTCTTTTTAACCCAGTTAATAAAATCATACTAGCAAAAATTCCATCATTATCAAAATCACTAGAGATTCCTATTACTTCTTTTTTTTCTATACACTGCTCAATTATTTTTACTGCGTCATCCATTCCTTTTAATAAATAAGGATTGTAAAAGTCCTCTGTCGTTCCATACAAATATTTTTTGATTTGTTCCTTAGTAATAACATCTCTATTTCTTATAATACGAGCCAAAATAGGACTAATGTTATATGTCTGTCCTATTTTATTAAAATCTGCTTTTTTTGCTTGTAATATCCATTGTTCTTTCTTCATTTTTTACTTCTTTCTACTAAACACATATCATTTCCTAACTAATATTTATCATTTATATGCTTACCTTTTTATTTTAATATAGTAGTGATAAATAAACAAGAGGAAGGGCTAATTTCTTTTTTAGACAAAAAATAGACCTAGTAAATCCGGATACTAGGTCTGTTTTTGTTATAAACAATTTAAATTAGAAATTATTTCTATGATTTCCAAATGTATACGCACCTGCTAATGCATTTATATTTCGAATAATAAAATACATTGAAACATAAAAACCTATTCCACAGGTAATATAGCCAATTATATACCATAACAAAATAGTAACTCCATTTTCTTCAAAACGTAGTCCATATCTTGGGGCGTTATTTTGTAATCGATTTCCAATTTTGTATAACCAATAAACTTGATATATGCCACAAGTAACAATACACAATAATATATAAACGAGTAAACCAGGTGTTTCCTCTCCATCTCCTGCACAAATAATATTCATATCTTGTGCCAACTTATAAATAAAGTAAAATCCATAAATTCCACAAGTAATAAATGAAAAGACAATATACTTTATAAGACTTCTGTTTGTATCTACCATATTTTTATCCTTCCCTTCATATAAAATAATAAACGATATATAAGACCGTCTTTCATATTTATCTCTACTACAGTATCATCCGGATTTATAAGTCTTATTATGTATACTGTAAGAAATAACATCGCCATAATAATAATTCCTGTTTTATAAACCTTTTTACTTATTTTATTACGAAATATCCACCATATTCCAAATACTATTGGTAATAAATAGAGTGGATGGTAATAAAATGCTTCTGCAATATTTAAATGCAATAAACTTGTCCATGCTCTTGTCATACCACAACCAGCACAAGAAATTCCTGTTAATGATTTTATTGGACAACCGACACCCAACCAACTCAAGGCTATATATAAAACAACTACTGCTATTACTGCTATCACTTTTTCCCTTTGTTGCTTCTTTTCTATTATTTTTCCTTTCATATTACTATGCTCTCTTTTAATTTATTTATGTGATAAATTTTTTGTTTTTTCTATTATAACTTTTTTATAATCTATTGTAAATAAATATTGGTTAATTTTATTTTATTGTTTGATTTTTCTTGATTTTTAACATTTTTACCTAAAAAGAGCATCTTTATGATTCCCAACTCAATTTAAAATTATTTTCTACTACATTAATTCTATAATATAAAAAGTGTAATATCTTTTTAAACTAAAATAGAAGGAGCATTGCATTGCAACGCTCCCTCTTAATAATACTTATTACCTATTTTTTAATTTCTTGTAGCTTTTCATTAATGTATGGCTTGATTGCCTCTACATCAATATTGCCCTTACCCATAGATTCTGCCATTGAAAACATATCTTCAACGAT
>CALWGN010000185.1 GCA_944380055.1 uncultured Lachnospiraceae bacterium | reverse complement strand
GATAGAATTACAAGTATTAAAGAAATGGTAACTCAAGCATTAAAAGGAAAAGTGAAATTTAAAGAGTTTTATGCATTAAAAGATGCTAACTTTGAAATTTATAAAGGTGAAGTTGTTGGTATTATTGGAAGAAACGGTGCTGGAAAAAGTACTATTTTAAAAATTATTTCTGGAATTTTAAAGCCTACAACAGGAACAGTTACTCGTGGAGGAAATATTGTTCCAATGTTAGAATTAGGCTCTGGATTTGACTATGACTTAAATGGGAGAGAAAATATTTTCTTAAATGGAGCGATTTTAGGGTACTCCAAACAATTTTTAAAAGAAAAGTATGATGAGATTGTAGCATTTTCAGAATTAGGTGATTTTATTGAAATGCCAATTAGAAATTATTCTTCTGGTATGCTAATGCGTTTGGCATTTTCTATTGCAACAGTAGTAAATCCAGAAATCTTAATTGTAGATGAAATATTAGCAGTAGGAGATGAAAATTTCCAAAGGAAAAGCTATGCTCGTATGATGGAACTGATGAGTGGAGGAACAACAGTACTTTTCGTTTCACACAATATGGATCAAATTCGTGAAATGTGTAATCGCGTTGTTTGGCTAGATGGTGGTATAGTAAAAATGGCTGGCGACACGAAAGAAGTATGTGATTTATATAAGATATAATAGTAAGCTGCAAATGTTTTCAGGATTGTAAGTATCCACTTCAATAGAAAGGAAATAATTTGCAGCTTTTTAAAGTATATGAAAAATAGAAATATTAAGTTGCTATAGAGAAGAACGTTTACATTAGTAGCTATATTCACTATAGTAACCTCTGTGAGTGGAATGAAAGGCAGAAAAGAGGATTAATATGGAATATAATATAGATTTACTCCGCATTAAGGAGAATAAAAAAGTATTAAATGGTTGGGTAATTCCAAATAATCATACCAATTATATACAAGTCGAAGTTTGTGGAATAAATAATGAAATATTACCTACTAATATTTTATTATCTAGAAGAATTGATGTGTCCTTAGTAAGATTTGCTGATAAGGAACACCATGTATTTGGATTTGAAATTCATTTTCCAAAAGGCTCACCGGACCAATATCAATTAGTATTTAAAGAATATAAGGAAGAAACGAAAGAAACTTTAGTTAGTACTTATAAAATAAAGTTATCAGATAGTAAAATATTGTTTCAACAAAAGTTACACCAATCAAAGCCATTTAAAGCAATTAGATATTTAAAAGATAAGGGACTTATTGGTTTGACAAAAAAGGTTACAAAAAAAATATTGAAAATAGATGGCTCAAATTATGAAAAATGGTTTAAAGAGCAGCTTCCAAGCGAGGAAGAGCTAGAAAGGCAAAGAAATTATGAATTTGAATATAGACCTTTAATTAGTATTTTAGTTCCTATTTATAATACGCCTTTAAACTTTTTAGATGAAATGATTCAATCAGTAAAAGATCAAACCTATTCAAATTGGGAATTATGTTTAGCAAATGGAAGTCCAGATAACCAGTCATTAAAAGATGCTATTAACAAGTATATGAAAGAAGATAGCAGAATTAAATGTAAGGAAATAGAAAAAAACTTAGGGATTTCTGGAAATACAAATGTAGCACTAGAAATTGCAGAAGGTGATTTTATTGCATTGTTTGACCATGATGATTTATTAGCAAAAGATGTATTGTATCATTGTGTAATGGCAATCAATGAAGATGAATTTGTAGATGCTATTTATACAGATGAAGATAAGGTAGTTGGTGTATCAAAAAAACATGCAGAACCACACTTTAAGCCTGATTTTAATTTAGAGTTACTTAGAACTTGTAACTACATTACTCATTTCTTTGTTGTAAGAAAAGAAATTGTAGATAAAGTAGGAGGTTTTAGAAGCGAGTATGATGGAGCACAAGATTATGACTTTATTTTTCGCTGTACAGAGTTAGCAAGACGAGTAAAACATATTCCTATGATTTTATATCATTGGAGAATTCATAGTGCATCAACAGCAGAAAATCCAGAAAATAAAATGTATTGCTATGAAGCAGGAAGGAAAGCAAGCAAAGATCATTTGGCAAGATGTAATAAACAAAGAAACGTTATTATGCCAGAATGCTATGGTGTATATTCACCTCAATATGAGTGGAATAAAGAAGAACCACTTGTAACAGTAATTGTTTCTAACATACAAAGTGAGAATACTATTAAAAATATATATCAAACCTTATTTAAAAATATAAGCTATAAAAATATTCAGTGTATTTTGGCATTAAAAAAAGGACAAGATTATAATAAGTTTGTAGAGGGAGAATTGGCAAAATTTAAGCTGATAGAAAAAGGAAAAATAAAGATTTCTTATGATTCTGTTAATGAGATAGCAAATCAGGCAGTGGGAGAATATATTTTATTTTTAGATGGTAGGTTACAGTTTTTAACTGAAAATGGAATTGGTCGAATGATGGATATTTTATCTGACACTAATGTAGGAGCAGTAGGTAGCCGCATATTAACTGCAACTGGTATGAACTGGCATGCAGGAATGGTAGTTGGTATAAATGGAACTGCACAAAGAATGTTAACAGAAGTATCAGAACATGAATTAAGTTATTGTATAAGAGACCGTGAAACTCAAAATATGAGTGGTGTTTCAGGAAAATGTTTGTTAACAAAGAAAGAATTATTTGTATCTGTAGGTGGATTTACAACAGAAGTTACACCAATACTTGAAGATGTTGATTATTGTCTAAAGCTACAAGAAAAAGGTTTTACAACTGTTTATGATGCTTTAACGAAGACTCGATTTATAGAAAGAGAAATTATAGAGGATAAGCTATCTGATGAAGAAAAGGTAGAAAAAGAAAACTTCTTTATGCAAAGGTGGGCAAATATTATTTTAAATGGTGATCCATATTATAATAAAAACTTATCCCTAGTTAAAAATGACTATTCTGTTGCAAGAGATGAGGCTAGACCATGGTTGCCAATCATTCAAGAGATACGAGATAAAAGTGATAATTATTCTAATTGGATTCGTTATACAAGACTTACAGAAACAGAAAAAAACAAACAAAAAAGAGAAGTTTTTTCATGGAACCCAACCATAGTGTTTATTGTAAAGGAGCAATTACAGAATTTATACGAAGTAAAAGAAATGCTTCGTTCTCTTTATAATCAGACATATAAAAATTGGAAAGTAATTATAGTTTCGGATAGTTGTAGCAAAGAAGTAGGAGAGTATATAAACGGAGAAGATTTTATACTAAGTAAAGAATCTTATCGTATCGTAAATGAAATTAGTGAAGTTTCTGTCTCTAATGATGACTCACAGTTATTTAGTTTTATATTAGGTAATTGTGTATTAACAGAAGATGCTTGTTATGAAGTAATAAAGAAATGGAATGAAGATAGAAATCTTGTTGCAATTTATAGCGATGAGGATTTTATTCATAACGAAACAAAAGAATATGTTATGCCATATTATAAGCCAGATTATAATTTAGAGTTACAACGTTCCAATAACTATATAGGAAACTTTGTTGTTGTAGTATCCAAATTATTTAATCAATTAAAAAATACAACTTGTTCTATGGATTTTAATTTACAGTTAGTAGAGCAAGGAAATGTTGGGCATATATCTAAAGTACTATATCATGGAAGAATGCTACCGGCTTATATGAATGATAGTATAGAAGAAACGAAAAAAGATATAGAGGCATTAAACAACCATTTTTTACGTATGGGAGAGGATGCAAGTGTATCCCCAAAGGTAAATGGAATTTATAAAATAACTTATGAAAGAAAAGAAAGCCCTCTTGTATCTATTATTATACCAAATAAAGATTTTATAGAACAATTATGTGAATGTATTGAATCATTACAACAATCAACTTATACTAACTTTGAGATTATTATTGTAGAAAACAATAGTACAGAGTCATCAACATTTGAAGGTTATAAAAAGTTACAAGAGAAGTATAGTAATATCACTGTTGTTACATGGGAGGATGAATTTAATTATTCTGCTATCAACAATTTTGGTGTTACCTTTGCAAAAGGTGAATATTTATTATTCTTAAACAATGATACAAAACTAATTAATAAAGATAGTATAGAAGAACTATTAAGTTGTTGTATGAGAAAAGAAGTAGGATTAGTAGGAGCTCAGCTTTTATATGAAGATACAACAATACAGCATGCTGGTGTTATTGTAGGCTTAGGTGGAGCGGCTGGACATATTTTAGATGGAGAAGATAGTAAAAAGATTCACTATTTTGGTACTAATATATGTAAGCAAGAAATGAATGTACAAACAGCAGCTTGCTTTATAGTAAAAGCTTCTATTTTTAAAGAAGTAGAAGGGTTTAATGAGAAATTAAAAGTTGCTTATAATGATGTAGATTTCTGCTTAAAAGTAAGAGAAGCAGGATACAAGGTTATTTATAACCCAGATGCATTATTATATCATTTTGCATCAAAATCAAGAGGTGCAGACGATACAGTGGAAAAAATGGAACGTCTACAAAAAGAATCTCGAATATTTATGGAACGTTTTGGTAGCTTAGTAGAAAAAGGTGATCCATATTATAATGTCAACCTGTCAAGAATGACTGGAAAAATGACAATATGTAGTATTCATGAAGCTACGATGAGAAAGTTATAATAGATGAAATAAAAAGAAAGGCAATATAACTAGGTATTACAATGAAAGTAACAGTCATTATTCCAAATTATAATGGATTTCGTTTTTTAAAGGATTGTTTAACTTCTTTAGAAAATCAATCAACAAAAGAATTTGAAACATTAGTTATTGATAATGCATCTTCTGATGAAAGTGTAACGTATATAAAAGAAAATTTCCCTAATGTAAAGCTAATGGTAATGGAAAAAAATTTAGGATTTTCTGGTGGTGTTAATGTAGGAATTCAGGCTGTAAAAACACCATATGTGCTGCTTTTAAACAACGATACAGAAGTAGATAAATATTTTGTAGAGGAAATGGTAAAAGCAATTGAAAAATCACCAAATATATTTTCTGTTAGCAGTAAAATGATACAGTTTTACAATCGAGAAAAGCTAGATGATGCAGGTGATTTGTATGGGATTTTAGGTTGGGGCTTTCAAAGAGGAATTGATGCCCCAGCAGATTCCTATACAAAATGCGAAGAAATATTTTCCGCATGTGCAGGAGCAGCTATATATAGAACAAATGTGTTTAAACAAATAGGATATTTTGATGAAATGCATTTTGCCTATTTAGAGGATATTGATGTAGGATATCGTGGTAAAATAGCAGGTTATAAAAATATGTACTGTCCAACTGCTATTGTATATCATGTAGGAAGTGGAACTAGTGGTTCAAAATACAATAGTTTTAAAGTAAAATTAGCGGCAAGAAATAGTGTATATTTAAATTATAAAAATATGCCAATGATTCAACTAATTATTAACAGCGTTCCATTAGCTCTTGGTTGGCTGTTAAAATGGAGATTTTTTAAGAAAAATGGCTTTGAAAAAGAATATGTGGAAGGATTAAAGGAAGGATTTGCTACAAGAAAGAAATGTAGAAAAGTTCCTTTCGAAATGAAACATTTAAAAAATTATATTGTCATAGAATGGCAGTTAATTAAAAATATGTTTATTTATTGTATAGAATTTGGGAAAAGAAAAATAAAATAAAATACATAAGAAAAGCAAAAAGAAAGTCGGTTATGAATGCTATTTAATATGCAAACATCACTAGTAAAGCATTTTATAGTAACTCATAAAGACTTTCTTTTTATAATATTAGGAAATTTTCCTATATCATAAAAACCTTCGAAAGGATGCATACGATGTACAAGGGAAGGCTGCTAAAGCAACCTGCATCGGTGGGAAAACCGGAGTAAGTCCCTAAAGGATTGAGGAATTTAGGGAGGTGGAGGGTGACTTGTCTGATTTGTT
>CALWGN010000184.1 GCA_944380055.1 uncultured Lachnospiraceae bacterium | reverse complement strand
AACAAAAATCTGTGGTGGTGGAGCAAAAAGTTTACTTTGGAAAAAAATGGTTGCCAATATTATGAATGTTACCGTAGAAGTAATTGAAAGTGAAGAAGGTCCAGCTTTTGGAGGAGCAATATTAGCTGCTGTTGGTTGTGGAGAATATAAAAATGTGGAAGAAGCAGTAAAACAAATTGTAAAAGTAGTAGAAACAGTTTCTCCTGAAAAAGATTTAGTTGAAAAGTATAACAATCGTTATAAAAAGTTTAGAGAAATTTATCCTGCTCTTAAGCCTATTTTTAAGATATTACAATCATAAAATAGGTGAGAGTTGAGTTCAAAGCAGACAAGTCTGCCTTGAACTTCCTAAATCATAAAAAAGACTATCATGGTTCAATACATGATAGTCTTTTTGCTTACCTTATAGGATTTGAGGATAAAGAGCAGTAAATCTAGTGCTATTATCGAATCTTAAATGTTTTTGGTGCAAATTTTAGTATAAGAATATAAGAAACTGGAATAAAAATTAATGTAATAAATAATACACCTATTGTAAAGAAAATAGAAGTAGTTTCAATATCTGTACATATATAACAAATAAAATATAAAGCACCATTTAAAAAAGAAAATAATGGACTTTTTACAGAATTATCCTCTGTATATGGCTGCATTAAATAGTATAATAACAAATGAAACATTGCGAAAAATATAGATAGTAATAAAATAGTAATAGCAATTGGAATCGCTATATGTAAGTCTGTACTATGCCCACATAATACAGTTATAATAATAATACCAATACTTAAAATAAAAGACGGAATAAGAGCAAGCTTTATTAAATATTTTGTTCGTATTTTAAAGTTTTCTAAAATGGCATTTTTTTCTCTGTAATAACCATATTTTAATAAAGAAATATCACAGTTAAAGAAAAATGCCTTTACAGTACGAGATGCAGTACTTTCTAAATACATTAAGAAAACTAAAAATGGAGTGATACCTGCTATAACAGTCCATAGTCCATCTTTTTCACGTACAAAAGGAATAAAAGATGCTATAATTCCAGCAATAATAATTAATAAATTAATGATTATACGTCTTCTCATAGGAGCAGTAATCATATGATAATGTCGCTCAAAAAAGATTGCATTTAAGTATTCATACCCTGTTAAATGATTAAATTTTCCCATTGTAGTGCTAAAACGTTTTTTATCTTTATCAGTTAGCTGAATATCAGCAGTAATAGAATTGTACTTTAAATCTTCCAATTCCACTACATCATCTAATCGAATTAAGCAACGAGCTAGTGTTGTATATCCAGAGTAATTCATTAAAAATATATAAGAAAAAATACCGATTACTCCAAATATAACAAATAATATAATAGAAAATTTCATAGGAGAGAAATTTAATATATTTAAACACTTATATGGAATAATGTAAGTAATTGCTAGCGTAATAATAGCTGATGGTATTACCATGAATATACTTTTAGATACAAAGCGTAGCTTAGGTAATGGACGAGTATTATATTTTTCTATTCCTTTATATGTTACTTGTTTTGTAGTGAAAGAAAACTCAAACAAGCTAATGACTTCTCCCATAAGTCTGCTACCTAATAAAGCTAGTGTAAAGAAAATAGCATTAAAAAATCCCATTCCAAATATTAGAAAGAGGATAAAAAAGAATAGACCATCCTGCACTAACTTTATATATAATGCACTTTTGTAGTAAATAGATGGATTTAATCCTATTAAACGCACTAACACATAGTCATTACTTTCTTTTATTGATGTTCTAAATATAGAACCCCATAAAAAGCTTAATATAAAAAATTGAAACATAAATAAAGAGTTTTTTACTTCAACACTAGTTGCTATATCCCAAACATTCCAGAATTCAGCCGCACCACGAGATAGTACATAAAAAAATACGAGTATGTATAATGCTTTACAGAAAAAGGCATATAAAATAGAAAAAATAGTAGCAATAATACCAATTCCGCGTTTTATACCGAATTGTGCATATAAACTTTGTGGAATATATCTCTTTAAAACAGGAATTTTATGCAGCCAATAAATAAAATGATTTGCTTTCAAAGACATGGAAAGCATTTTACTTGATAGAAATATCCTTAGCATAGTCGTCCTCCTTTAATAATTCCATAATTTTATCTTCAAAATCAGGATTATTAAATTCTTCCTGACTAAGGGCTGATAAATGTCCTTGATTTAAAATAACAACCTCGTCACAAAGATCCGTAGCTAGCTCTAAAATATGAGTAGAAAAAATGATAATGTGATCTTTTTTTATTTCTTTTAACAGTTCCTTAATCTCATGAGCCACAACTACATCAAAAGAGGTAAGTGGTTCGTCAAGTAAAATAATAGGAGGTCTGCTAATAATAAAGCATACCATTTGTATTTTATTTTTCATACCATGAGAATATTCTTTAATAAGACGATGTCTATCTTCAGGTGCTATTTTTATAATGTCAAAGTATTCATCAATGGTTTTTAAATCAGAAATATTTTTCTTATTCACATCAATATAGAACTTTAAAAATTCATAGCCTGTTAGAAATTCTGGTAATATAGGATTAGAATAGGTAAAGGCAACCTGATTATACTCTAAAATAGTTTCTATATGATTTTCTTCTAGTACAATAGTTCCATCATAGCAAAGATTATTACTAATACAATTAAATAGTGTTGTTTTACCAGAACCATTTCTGCCAAGAAGTCCGTAAATTCTTCCTTGTTTAAAAGTAAAAGTAGCATCTCTTAATACTTCTTTTTTATCAAAACTTTTTACAACGTTCTTTAAACTTAAATTCATAAGCCTCCTCCTTAATTATTAATAAATCGTATAGTCATTTTATAATATAATAGATATATTGTCTACTGTTATTAATGATTAATTAAATAAAACAGAAAATATCTGTTATAAATATGTACTATATATAGGTAGAAATTAGATAAATAGATTGAAAATCCATAAGAGTTATCGTATAATTGTATATAAGTTTATGCTTGTATAAAAAATTAAACAATGAGAATCATTAGGAGGATAGGATACTATGATAAATAAAAGTCAATTAAAAGAAGAATTACCACAATTTCGCCAAATTGCTCAAGATTTTTTAGATAAAAAAATATCTGTGGTTGATTTTAAAGGCAAATCTGGTGGTATGGGGGTATATGCAGAAAAGGGTGGAGAGTCATTTATGATTCGTCTTAGAACTCATAGTGGCATTATTAGCTTGCCACATATGAAAACTATTTACCAATATGCTAGTAAATACAACCTAGAGAATATTCATATTACTACGAGGCAAGCAGTACAGCTTCATAGATTATCATTAGATGGAATAATGGATATTATGGAAGATGCTATTTCTCATGACCTATTTACAAGAGGTGGCGGTGGCAATTTTCCACGAAATGTAACATTATCTCCATTATCTGGCGTTGATAGAGAAGAAATATTTGATGTAACAAAGTATGCCCTATTAGTAGAAAGATATCTATCATCTCATATGTTTGAATATCATTTACGAAGAAAATTAAAAATTGCTTTTTCTTCTTCAGAAAAAGATTTAGCAAATGCAAAAATCAATGATTTAGGTTTTATTGCTACAAAAAAAGAGGGAAAAGAATACTTTAAAATGTATGTAGCAGGAGGAATTGGAGGAAATCCAAAAACTGCAATCCTATACCCAGAGCTTGTTTCACCAGATGAAGTATTGATATATGTAAATGCTTTAATCGCTCTTTTTGTAAAAGAAGGTGACTATGCTCATAAAAATCGTGCTAGAATTCGTTATATTGCAGAACGTATGGGAGAGGAAGGATTTATTAAATGTTATCAGTCATTTATTGAGGAAACAAAATGTACAAAGAAAGAAGAATTACAGCAATTTACACATGAGTTCTATAAAAAATATATAGATAGACAAGAAGATTTTGGTAATGTAGAAGAAATAAAGACTTTGGAAGAAACACCTTATTTAATTCCACAAAAACAGTTGGGCCGATATACATTATTGCTTCATCCTGTTGGTGGACAGATGAAAGTAGAAGACTGGGCCTATGTAGTTGAAAAAATGGAAAAATTTAAACTAAATGACGTTCGTATTAGTATGGATGAAACTATGT
>CALWGN010000183.1 GCA_944380055.1 uncultured Lachnospiraceae bacterium | reverse complement strand
GGAATTCTTTTGAATCTCGATTAGATTAGGCATCTCAAGAACATCTCTTTGTCTTGAGTAACTCATTCTCAAACTTTTTCCTGACTTGACAGGTCGGATTCTGCTTTTATCCATTTGACGTCTCACCCCTGTTTTTCTTTATATTTCAATGCATTTCTATCTAAATTAGGAAATATTTTTCCTATTATCGCATAATAACGCACCTAACATATTAACATATGTTTTTTCTATTGTCAATATTATTTTCCATTTTTTGTTTTTCCTTATATAAATAGATGGATAGTGCAAAACTACACTATCCATCTTACATTCTTTGTATTATTTTTCCAGTATAACTACTTCTTCTAAGTTTCTTTTTGGAACATGGTGAACCCCTCTTTCATCTCTATAATATTTAAAGTCACCATCTTCTTTCATTGGTTCAATCACAACTGTTTCTTTTGGTACTCCTAATGCAATTACCATACTAATAGCATACTTTTCTGTATCTATCCCTAAATGATTTGCTATTTTTACTCGGTCACAATTCATAATAAAGCAACCACCAATGCCTTGTTCTGCTGCACCTAAGAAAATACTTTGAGCTGCAATTCCTTCATCTACAGATAGATTTGCATTTAACTGTTTATCACGAAGCATAATCATATATGCCACTGGCCTTTCCCCTTTTACTGGGCCGTCCCAATCCGTTAAATATCCTGCCCAGCCAAGACATTCATAAATTTTTTCATTCATTTCTTCTTCACATACAAGGGCATATTTTATGTACTGTTTATTTCCTCCACATGGAGAAAGTCTTCCTAAATTAGCAAGCTCCTTTAATTGATCCATAGAAATTTTTGCTGACTCATCAAATCTACGATAGGAGCGAGCTTTTGTTACTAAATCCTTTACCAACATACCATTTCTCCTTCCATAATACCTACAAAACCAAATATTTTCCCAATAGTAACATTTCCTATTCTTTCATTATATCCTAATTTTGTGCATACTTTTTGCACATTAAGATAAATGCATTATATTCATTATATCATGAACAAAGTTCATGTTCTTGTCACATTAGCCAAATGCCTTACGCTTGGCTCATTGTTCTCATTATATCATGAACATTTTTTTGTCACAATACTTCCTTTTTATTAGACTAAGATAATCCATTGTTTTTATAAAAAAATCCACTTACAATACAATATAAACAATATAATCAATTTACAAATGGAGGTATATATGGAACGACAATTAAAAACAATTTACAACTGTTTTCCAGGGGGAAAACACAAAGTACTTACTATGAGCTATGATGATGGAAAAATTGAGGACAGACGTCTTGTTTCTATTTTTAACAAAAACGGAATTAAAGGAACCTTTCATTTAAATTCAGGACTAGATACTGATCGAATTCCTCCTGAAGAATTTAAAACATTATATGAAGGACACGAAGTATCTTGTCACACCTATACTCATCCAACAATTGAACGTTGTCCCTTAGAGCAAGTGGCACAACAAATTCTTTTGGATAGAAAACTATTAGAAGAAGCAGTTGGATATCCAGTTCGTGGCTTATCTTATCCAAATGGCTCTTATTCAGAAGATATTAAAAAACTCCTTCCTGCTCTTGGTATTCGTTATTCTAGAATTGTTGGGAGCAGCGATAACTTTGCTATGCCACGAGATTTTATGGAATGGAAATCTACTTGTCATCACAACCATAATTTATTAGAGCTAGGAAAACAATTTATAGAATTACATAAAACCCAATATTTATATATGATGTATGTATGGGGACATAGCTACGAATTTGGCTTACAAAACAATTGGGAATTAATAGAACAGTTTTGTGAAATGGTTGGACATAGAGAAGATACTTGGTATGCCACTAATATTGAAATTGTTGATTATATGGAAGTGTTAGAACGTTTACAATACTTTGTCAATGGAAGTGGCGTTTATAATCCATCTGCTACTAGCGCATGGCTAAGCGTAGATGGAGTAATTGTAGAATGTAAACCAGGAGTAGTAACAATGTTCTAATATTTTCTTCAAAAAAGTACCACTAAAGTGATATCCATAAAAGTTACTATAGCGAATAAAATTCGCTATAGTAACTTAGATTCTAATACCAATAAGGGAGCAATTTCTATAAGATAGGAAAACATTGCAACTTTATCATCTCTTTTTTATTGACTTTCTTCTATATAAGACTTCACACTATCTTGAATAATAGAAAAAGGAACAGAGCCATTTTTCTGTAATGCTTCATGAAATTCTTTATCGTTAAAGTTATCGCCCAATTTATTTTCTACCTTATTTTTCAAATCAATAATTTCTGCATAACCAACGTAATAAGACAAAAATGCAGTTGGATTTTCTTGTAATTGCTGGTATATCAAAAAAGCACTTTCTTCATCATATCCCATTTCTACTATCATATCTATCACTTCATTTTTACTTAATTCGTCATAATGAACACTAATATCAAGCAAAGCAAAAATACAATTAGAATATACTTCCATATTCTCATATAGAATTAAATAATCACTATCAATATCATCTAAATATTTTAAAGAATAATATTCAATATAAGTTGCCATACCTTCATCAAAGCCTATGTTTGTATTTACCTTTAGCCATGGGCTTTCTATATTTTCATATAAATATGCAATTTGATACATATGCCCTGGAAATCCCTCATGAGCAATTGTTTTAAAGGTAGAAATACTATTAATGCTTTGTTTCTCGCTGGATTCATTCACACGAATTTTCTTTGCAGTTGTTCCATCAATAGCTGGTATGTTAAAATATGCTGCAACTCCATCATTTACAATCTCTTCTGCTATTGGTTCAATTTGGTAATTAATTTCTCCTATTTCTGGAAAATCTTCTTTTATTTTTGTTGATAGGTCAGATAACATAGATTCATAATCTACATAGCTTGTTGTAATTTCATCATCGTAAAACTTCTCTTCTAAGTCTGGACGTCTTTGTAAAATTTCTGAAATCTCATTCCAAGCATCGTCTGCTACTTCATATAATAGATTTCTAGTTCCATCTACAGAACGGTTAGAACCTGTTGCATTTTGAAATAAATATTCATAGTATTGTACTCCATTTTCTAATGCCCATAGACCATCTTCGTTCTTATCGCTTTCTTTTAATGATTCCATGCTAGAAATAATATTCTCATAGGCTGGAATAAAACTAGAAAGAAATAGCTCCTCTGCATCTTTTTTGTACTGCTCTTTTTTCTCATCACTCATATTTGCTTCTTCAATATTATCTTTTAGACAAGATAGTATGCTACTGTTACTTCCTTGATTAACAATTTCTGTGCAATATTCAATTACACTATCTAGATTAATCATTAAATAACCTTTTTCTGCTTGAGTGTTTGTGTACTGAATTAATTCTTCTACAAATGGCTTCGTATCCTCTAACAATAAAAGCATATCTGTTACATCCTTTTCATCAATTAATGTAATATCCGAAAAGAATGTAGCAAACTGAGTATGGACTCCAGATAATGTACTAAAATAGTTATAAACATAATCAAATTTTTCTTTACTTAAATTTGTATTTAACTCTAAATAAAAATCATATGTATCGTAAATGACTTTTTGCTTATCTGTTAACTTATCCCTATGAAATTGCTCCCACTCATTTACTAATTCTTGATTTTTTTGTCTTATTTCATCATAGATAGTATCATTTGGAACTTCTCCCCAACTTACTTCTATTGTACTTTCATCTACTCCAAATTTTTCTGGATTCTCTAGATAGATATGAGCATATGTCCAATCACTTTCCATCATTTCTATAAAGTCATTATTAATAAATTCATTAAACTTTTCTTGTTCTGCCTTACTAGTATTTAGTTCACAACCTGTTATAGAAATAGCCATAAAACTGGCTAAAACTACCGATAGTATTTTCTTTTTTTCCATATAATAAT
>CALWGN010000182.1 GCA_944380055.1 uncultured Lachnospiraceae bacterium | reverse complement strand
TTTCTATAACAAAATCTACATATTTAATATATATGCTTTTTTTTGCTATATATTATATATTATATATTATATATTATATTTTTTATTTTACATTAACTGGAAACAACTAAATGTTGTTATGCATTATTTAGGAGGATATTATGATTTCATTAGATAAAGTTAGCGTAATGAATTTTGAAAATGCTATGCGTGGTGCAAGAAACCCTATGAATAGCTGGGCAAGAAGCGATAGTTTTTATAGAGAAGATGGATCCTATGAACTAGGACCAAATGACTTAGATCTTGCCAAAAGACTTGCTCATGCAGGAAGCGACCATAGAAAGTTTTTACGAATGGTATTTGTTTCTGTAGATATTACAGCACCACTTTATTGGTGGAAAGAATACGATACCTATAAGGTGGCAACAGTGGCTAATTCTACAAGTACTATGCATAAAATCCATAGCAAGCCATTTTCTATGGATGATTTTAGCCATGATCATTTAACACCATCTTCTTATGCATTTATGGAAACTATTGTACAACAATTAGAAAATATTCGTTTGCGTTATAAAGAAACGAAATCAAAGGAAGATTGGTATGACTTAATCCAACTTCTTCCATCTAGTTACAATCAAATGAGAACTTGCACATTTAATTATGAAACATTAATTAGTATGTATCATTCTAGAAAACACCATAAGTTACAAGAATGGCATACATTTTGTGACTGGGTAAAAACATTACCATACGCACAGGAGTTAATTACATTTGAGGAACAATAATGTTTCTTTTAGAAAAGGAGAAATTATATGAAACCGTTTATTATTACTACTGATAGTGCTTCGGATCTTCCAAAAAACTATTCAAAAAATTATAACTTATATATTGAGCCATTGTATTATACATTACAAGATATTTGTTATGGTGGAAATAAAAATTTAGATTATACCACTTTTTATCAACGAATGAGAGACGGAGAAATGCCTGTCACAAATGCAACCATTCCTGAGCATATGTCAACAGGTCTTAGACCATACTTAGAGCAGGGATATGATATTCTTCATATTGCTTTTTCTTCTGCTCTTAGTGCTTCTTGTCAAAATGCTATAATAGCTGCCAATGAATTAATGGAAGAATTCCCAAATAGCAAAATTGTTGTAGTTGACTCATTATCAGCTTCCTTAGGACAAGGACTTATTGTACATAAAGCTCTTCAATTACAAAAGACTGGAAAAACAATGGAAGAAATTGTAGAGTGGATTGAACATAATAAAGATAATGTTTGTCATTATTTTACAGTAGATGATTTGAACCATCTTTATAGAGGCGGTCGTATCTCTAAAACTCGTGCTGTTATTGGAAGTATTATTAATGTAAAACCTATTCTTCACGTTAATAAGGAGGGAAAACTAATCGCGCACTCTACGGTTCGTGGACGAAAAAAAGCCCTTACCACACTTGTTGATAAAATGGAAAAAGCTCTTTCAGGCTTTGAAAAGGAAAATGATGTTGTTTTCATCAGTCATGGTGATTGCTTAGAAGATGCAGAGTTTGTAGCTTCTCTCATAAAGGAACGATTTAATATTAAAGAGGTTATAATAGGATATATTAGCCCAACAATTGGTGCTCATGCTGGTCCTGGAACAGTCGCATTATTTTTCCTTGGAAATGATAAATAATAAATGTCAAATAACAAAAGAACTGCTAGCCTAATATAAGACAAGCAGTTCTTTTGTTATTTTGTTGTGCTTCCAAATCCACCATTTCTTACAGCTACAACATCATCATCTTCTGTAATTCCATACTCTACAAAAATTCCTTGCATAAAACCATTGCCAGCTTCTATTACACAGGTTTTTCCTTCATTTGTATCATTTGTAAGTTTTACAAATATATGCCCTTCATTATCAGAGTAATAGTAATCACTATCAATAATTCCTACTGTATTATTTAATTGTAATCGGAACTTAAAGCCAAGCCCACTTCTTGGATAACATTTTAATACCCAATTTTCTTCCATACGAACTCGAATACCAGTTGGAATTTTAACTGTTTCTCCTGGTAGAATTTCTAATTTAATTGGTGCATAAAAATCATATCCTGCAGAACCAGAAGTAGCTCTTTTTGGCAACATAATGCTATTATAAATTGCTTCACATTCTTCTAATGTATAAGTTCCAAAAGTATCCTTCATTCCTTCTATAAATTGGTTAAAACTTACTTTTTCAAATTTTGCAATACGTTTCATTAGCATTTCTCCTATCTCTTATATGTGCATATAGAAAAGCCATCTTTATAGCAACCTACAAAATTTTAACAAAACAATGCTATAAAAATGACTTTTCATTTTTAGTTCTTTTATTTTAACATAGGATATTATTTTTTTCAAATATAATATTCTATTTGTATGTAACTACTAGGAATAGGCAAGTACTACGTTCCCATTCTCTAATGTCTTCTTTACATCAATTACTCTTTGATTGGAGCTTCCTTTCCACTGTAATGAAGTATCCTTTTTTGCTATTTCAAATTCGCCATCTACTACTACATCTACTAATGGCAAAAAGGAAAGATTTGAGATTACTTCCCATAAATATCCTGTATATAGCCAAATATTTTTATTAGGGAACTTTTCTTTAATCTCTACAATTAAATTACCAATATCTTCTCTATTTCTAGGATGTAACGGATCTCCTCCACTTAATGTAATCCCTGAAATATAATCTTTTTCTAATTCTGTAAATATTTCTTCCTTTGCACTTTCATCAAAAGGTAAACCACCATTTATGTCCCATGTAATTGGATTATGACATTGTTCACATGCATGATTACAACCTGAAACCCACAGTACAACTCTTAATCCACTTCCATTTAACATATCATCCTTTGTAATGTTATGGTACCTCATTATAATTACGCCTCCTCAAACTACATACTTTTTCTTTCTGAAATTTCCGCCATTTTTGCTTGATTTAGGCGTGTATCTCCTTTTACTCTTGAATAAGAAAGATATCCATTCATTCTATCTATTTTTGTTAAATTTTTA
>CALWGN010000181.1 GCA_944380055.1 uncultured Lachnospiraceae bacterium | reverse complement strand
CCCTTACGGCACACAGAAGGTTCTACTTAGTGCTGCTTCATTCCTGACCTGACACGGTTCATAGATTCCTGTTGCGTAAGACCCAAACTTCAACGCCACTTATAAAGGGCAGCCTCACAAATAAACATCCGAGGCAAGATATCACCCCTGCTGTAGCGGATTGCAGGTACAGGGCTCCGCTAATCCCCCGGCTGTGCGACCTTTATAGTATACTATAACAAAAGGTTGGTTGTCAATTCATATTGATAAAAGTTCACAGTTCTTTTAAGAATTCTTTTATTCATAACTAATACTTGCTCATTTATTATGTTACTTCTTTTTTGATAGCCATAGAGCTATTTTACTCTTTGTAATAAATAAACTTACTAATAAAAAGATTCTGATAGCTGTAAAAAAACTATATGTCCTTATAATATCCGGATAAATACATATAATAACTATATTGACTAACCATACTATCATTATAATAGAAAGGATAATTACTTGTATCCATCTCATTTTTTTCATATCATAATTAGACAATTCTTCCTTTTTAATAGTTTCAAACCCTGGAATATACTTATCTCCTGTTCCTTTCCAGATAATCCTAGCATACAAAAATGGATGTATTACCATACAACAAAAAATAATAAATAAAAGATATTCACTTTTCATAATACCTCTCCTCTTATTTCTCAAATTTCCACTTCTGACTATCTTCACCTGTAAACTTCTTTAATACTGCCATATTGTTTTCTTTATCCCAAGAAAGAACGTAATACTCATTGTAGCGAATGTAATATGCCCCATTATCAGCAGGCTCTATTTTCCACTGTTGTGCTCGTGTTTTTAATAGCTTATACTGTTGTACTTGGGTATTTTCACCCGCTTTTCCATCTGGAACATCCAATGCTTTATTAGAACTTTCAAAGGTAAAATAGTATTTTCCTCCTTGGTAGTCTATATTTATGGTTTGTGTATTTATGTTTTCTATATTTTCTTCTTTTTTTGTAACAATGATAGCACTAGAAGTTTCACCTAATACCATGGAAGAATCTTCATATGTTGTAATTTGATACATACCATTTTCTATTTCTTGCTTTGGCTTAAAAATAAAGGATTGTATTTGAGCTTTCTCATGAACTACTGATACACAAGAAAAAAGTCCATATGCTATTAACATGGAGCTACTTATAAGTAAAATAATTCTTAAGCTTAATTCTAAACAATCTATTTGTTTCTTTTCTGTTATATAATTATAAAATCTATCTGATGTTTCTAGGAATCCTGCGACGGCATATGGAATTAATAATACAAAATAAGTAAAGGTATACTGTCCCTTTCCTTCCCAAAATAAATGAAATATAAAGCCACCAATAAACACAATAGGAAGAATATAACTTTCCTTTTTGTGCTTTGCCTTTCCAAAAAATACCCATAAAATAGTACCAAAATATATGATTGTTTGCACAATATCAAAAATTTCTATGAATACTTTTTTTGTAGTCCCTGAAAATAAATCAGTAACAACATTTAATTGCCCCGTATATCCCCGAATTTCATTAATCCAAAAACCTTGAAAACTAGGCTCTGACCACTCCGATGCTATTTTTCTTGTAAAAAAATCTACCATATAGCTAGGATTTTGTATAAACTCATTTACAGACTCTATAATCGCTTCCTTTGCTATTTGGCTAGTAGCTTCTGTATCATATTTATTTGTTTTAAAAGAGGAAACTGTATATCCATTATACCAGCCAGGGGCTCTACTACCTTCTTGTAATCCCATAGAAACCCAAGCAATTTGTGGAATCCCCTTTGGCATATCCATTTGCGTATACCATTCTACTCCAGATTTTAATGCAAAATTACTAACAAAATAACATATTACTATAAGTATACTCATTGCTATGCTAATAAATTTCTTTTTTTCTATTCCTTCCCATAGATACATAATAACAATAGCACACATTGGAATTAAATAATTGGACTTTATAAGTACTGCTATTATAATAGTAATAAATGTAATAAATACATATAATTTCTTTTTACTTTCAAACCACTTCCATTGATACCATATAGCACAAAGAGAAAGAGTATGTCCTATCAAATTTCCATATACAAATGTAACATATAAGAGAAATGGAATAAAAGTTCCTGTTACTAGTACTGTTGCAATTCCAATGGTTTTACTATGAAACATTTTGCTTGTTATTTGCCATGTATACCAAATAGATATTACTATCATCCCTACATTTCCTAGCTGAATTGCAATAACACCATAATCTCCAAATAAAAAGCAAGGTAACATATACGCTACTACATGACCTATCTGGTGAGGATATTGATACAAATACTCTCCTATTTCTAAGGAAGTAAAATCTCTATTTAAAAATTGATTTGCAATTTGTATTACTGTTCCTTGGTCTCCTCCTGGAATTACTTGTCCACCTAATACAAGAAAGCTTGCTATTAGTGCTATGGCAATAAGACAAATCTCTACTATTTTTTTGTTTTCTTTTTCTATTTTATTTAATATTTTGCTTTTCTGCTTAGCCTTTCTTATCCATATAAAGATAAGAAAAATAGCAATAATGGCTACTATGTGCTTTCCAGAAAAATCATTGGTATAATATATTTTTTCAGTACCATCATAGCTAACATAGCTTGTATTTATAAAGCTAATTCCAAGTAAAACAGTAACAATAACCCCAAATATAATTAATACTATAGTTCTTGCCCATTTACTAAATACATTTCTAAATTCCATAAATCCCCCTTACTGCTAAATTTTCTACTATTATTTTACCACATTTGAAACGAACACTGATATCAATAAACAGTAGTAATATGGCTTATATATAAAACAAATATTTTTTATAATACAAATAGAGGGTAGTCTATAACCACCCTCTATGATTTATTATTGAAGCATTTGTTTTGCCACAACTCCAAGAGCTTTGCTCTTTTCATTAGCATCTTCTAAAGATGTTCCCTTTACACCATAATATAATTTAATCTTTGGCTCTGTACCAGAAGGACGAACACATAACCATGCATCATCACTTAAATCATAGTATAATACGTTAGATTCTGGTAATCCTGTTTCTGTTACTTCACCTGTTTCCATATTTTTCACTGTATTTAACTTATAATCTCTTGCAGATAATACATTATAATCTCCAATTGTTTCTGGTGTATTATCCCTTAATGTATTCATAATTTCTTGAATTTTTGCTAATCCTTCAATTCCCTTTAATGTAATAGATTGTACATCATCTTTATAATATCCATATCTATCATACATTGCTATCATAGCATCCCATAAAGTCATATTTTTTGTCTTATAGTAAGCAGCAGCTTCACATAGTGCCATACTAGCAACAATAGCATCCTTATCTCTTGCATATGTACCAATGAGGCAACCATAGCTTTCTTCAAATCCAAATAGATAAGTTCCTTTTCCACTTTGTTCAAAGCCTAATATTTTTTGTCCAATAAATTTAAAACCTGTTAATACTTCTATTAATTCAATACCATAGTATGCTGCAATGGCATCTGCTAAATTAGAAGTTACAATTGTTTTTATAAGAGCACCATCTTCTGGTAATCCGCTTTTTTCCTTTATTTGGCTAATTTCATAGTCTGCTAATAAGCATCCAGACATATTACCTGTTAATGTAATATATTCTCCTGTTTTTGAATCCTTTACATATACACCTAAACGGTCTGCATCTGGGTCAGTTGCTAACACTAAATCTGCATCTACTTCTTTTGCTAACTTTAATGCTAGTGTAAACGCCTCCTCTGCTTCTGGGTTTGGGTAGCTAACAGTTGGAAATTCTCCATCTGGTAACTCTTGTTCCTTTACCACATATACATTGGTAAATCCTAACTCATTTAAAATTCTTCTTACAGGTAAATTTCCTGTACCGTGTAATGGAGTATATACAATCTTTAGCTCACTACCTACTTTTTTAATAGCTTCTAAATTCTTTACTTGCTTCTTTAATTCTTCCATGTAAGCATCATCAATATCGGCACCAATTACATTATAAAGCCCTTTTTCAATAGCTTCTTCCTTATCCATTGTTTTTACTGTGTTAAAATCAGTAATTTCCTTTACCTTTGCCATAATACCTTTATCATGTGGTGGTGTAATTTGAGCGCCATCTTCCCAGTATACTTTATATCCATTATATTCTGGTGGATTATGACTTGC
>CALWGN010000180.1 GCA_944380055.1 uncultured Lachnospiraceae bacterium | reverse complement strand
TTTGTTGTCATACCAACAGCAATACCCTCTGCCCCATTAATAAGTAAGTTAGGAACACGAACAGGCAGTACTGCCGGCTCTTTTTCTGTTTCATCAAAATTAGAAATAAAATCAACTACATTTTTATCTAAATCAGCTAAATATACTTCTTGTGTAAATTTTTTCAGTCTAGCTTCTGTATAACGCATTGCTGCTGCCCCATCACCTTCAATAGAGCCAAAATTTCCATGTCCGTCTACCAATGCCATTCCTTTTTTAAAGTCTTGAGATAATACAACTAACGACTCATAAATAGAAGAATCTCCATGTGGGTGGTATTTCCCCATTGTATCACCTACAATACGAGCAGATTTTCTATGAGGTTTATCTGCATTTAATCCTAATTCATTCATAGCATATAATACACGCCTTTGCACTGGCTTTAATCCATCTCTTACATCAGGAACTGCTCTTGATGTAATAACAGACATAGAATAATTTATATATGCTTGTTGCATTTCATTAGAATATTCTGTTGAAATAATCGTCTCTGCCATAATATTTCTATATATCCTTTATCGTATTTAGGTTCATAAAGGCAACCTATAAGCCTATTATTATTTTATATGTCTAATTCTGCTTCCTTTGCATGTTCTTGTATAAAGTCTCTTCGTGGCTCTACATCATTTCCCATAAGAATACTTGTTATTTCGTTTGCCATGCGACCATCTTCGATGTCTACTCTCTTTAGGCATCTTGTATTTGGGTCGAGTGTGGTCTCCCACAATTGATCTGCATCCATTTCACCTAGCCCTTTATATCGTTGCAATGTAAAATTTTTATGGGTCTTTTTAAATTTTTCTAAAGCAATATCATCGTATAAATACTCACCTTTTCCTTTTGACATAATTGCTTTATATAAGGGTGGCATTGCTAAATATACATGCCCTTCCCTAATAAGCTCTGGCATAAAGCGATAAAAAAATGTAAGTAACAATGTACTAATATGTGCACCATCTACATCAGCATCAGTCATTATTACTATTTTGTCATAACGTAATTTTTTTATGTCAAAATCATTTCCATATCCTTCTGAAAATCCACATCCAAATGCTTGTACCATAGCTTTAATTTCTGCATTGGCAAGTACTTTATCAATAGAAGCCTTTTCTACATTTAATATTTTTCCTCGAATTGGTAAAATAGCCTGATACTTTCTATCTCTTGCTGTTTTGGCAGAACCTCCAGCAGAATCCCCTTCAACGATGAAAATCTCACACTTAGATGGATCTTTACTTTCACAGTTTGCTAATTTTCCATTGCTCTCAAATGAAAATTTTGTTTTTGTCAATAAATTAGATTTTGCCTTTTCTTCTGCTTTTCTTATTCTTGCTGATTTTTCTGCACAAGCGATAATATTTTTTAATATCTCAATATTTTTATCAAAAAATAGTTCTAGCTGTTCTCCTGTAACTGCCGAAACTGCTCTTGCACCATCTGCACTACCTAATTTTGTTTTTGTTTGACCTTCAAACATAGGATCTGGATGCTTAATTGCAAGTACTGCTGTTAATCCACATCTTGTATCTGCACCTGTAAAGTTTGTATCTTTTTCCTTTAATATGCCTAGCTCTCTAGCATAGCTATTAATTACTTGCGTAAACTTCGTTTTAAATCCTGTGATGTGAGTTCCACCATCTGAAGTATAAATATTATTACAATATCCTAATATATTTTCTTCAAATGTATCTACAAATTGAAATGCCATTTCTACTTCAATGTTTTCGCTGCTTCCTTTATAAGTTATAATTGGGTGAATTGGAGTTTTTCCTTTATTCAGCTCCTTAATATAAGCACTAATTCCTTCTGTCTCCAAATAGGTAACTGTCTCTTCTTCCCCTTCTCTTTTGTTTGTAAATACTATTTCTAGTCCAGGATTTAGATATGTAGTTTCATGAAGACGACTCATAATAGCAGATGCTTTAAATCGGGTTTTCTCAAATATTTCTCCATCTGGCATAAAATTAATCGTTGTTCCTGTTTTATCTGTCTTTCCTATTTTAGGTAATAAACCGTTTTTAAGTTCAGCAGTTGGAACTCCTCGCTCATAGCTATCATAGTGAATATACCCACCCTTACAAATTTTTATTTCTAAATATTCAGAAAGGGCATTTACTACAGAAGAACCAACTCCATGTAGTCCACCACTAGTTTTATACGAGTTATTATCAAACTTTCCACCTGCATGTAACGTAGTGAAAATTACACGTTCTGCTGAGACTCCTTTTTGGTGTCTATCTACCGGAATTCCTCGACCATTATCGGAAACAGTAACAGAACCATCTTTTTCTAATGTTACTTCTATATGTGTACAAAAACCTGCTAAATGTTCATCGACTGCATTATCAACGATTTCATAAACCAAATGGTTTAACCCAGAAGTTGAAACACCTCCTATATACATCCCAGGCCTTCTTCTTACAGCCTCTAAGCCCTCCAGTACAGTAATACTATCCGCATTATACGCTGTTTTCTTTGCCATTTATTTTGCTCCTCTCTATTTAAGTCATTTCAATATTCGAATACACGTTCTATCATTATACACAAAATAACAACTTTGTACAAGTATTTCTTAGTTCACATTAAGGGACCGGTTATTATCGCAACTGAAAAACAGCTTTTAATATTAAAC
>CALWGN010000179.1 GCA_944380055.1 uncultured Lachnospiraceae bacterium | reverse complement strand
AAATTATTCATAAAGTTTTGACTTTCCAATCCACCTTCTACTGTACTTTTTAATATTTCCCTAACTGGAATGCCTAATATTCCATCAAAACTATATGAAGTTTTAAAATGCAATACATCATCTGTATTAAATAAATATTGCTCAGATGAATACTTGTCAGTATACCAATACCATAAGCGTCCCTTTGCACCAAACACACCCTTATCATCTATTAATACTTGTACATTTTCTGATGGCATAATCCAAAAGTCTTGAATTTCATAATTTCCACCATACTTACCCCTTTTAAATTTTCTTCTTATCCAAACATACGCGTTTCCATAGTGGTTTCTATTCTGCTCTATTGTTGCCCAGAACGTCGAAGGAGTCATCAATGGATTTGGTCTTATTTTTAAAATCATATGAGCCTTATTAGACTTGGCTTTTCTAATTCCTTCTTCTGTTTCCTGATAAAATTTCAAAGGCATTTTTCCTAATGTTTCCGATAACATTTTTAAACATGTAAAATATGTTACTTCACTAACTAACTTTCTAGGAGTTGAGCTTATTCCAAGCCATTCTAATAATTCCTGACTTTGTACATCTACTGGTTTTACTGGAATAATAGCATTTTTTATTCCTTTTGCAATTCTAGTAAATACATTCAAATTTTCACCTTCTTTCTTTCCTACCATCCCATCATCTTCAAGTAGTCTTCTGTAACTTCATTTACATTTATTGAATTTCCTTGTAAATAAAGTTGTGTGTAACAAAAAATACTTGCTACTATTAAATCTATTCTCGTTTTATTCTTATTTTCTTTAGCTAGTAATATATCGTCTGTAGCACTGCCTTTAATAGTAGTTGTATTACTCATACTCCAATCTATAAGTTTATTATTTTCATAAAATACTTTACCTAATTAAATATCATCTCTGAATTGTTTTATAGCAGGTGATAAATTGCTATATGTTTGCTTTAAAAGTATTACTTCATAGTCTTTAGATAAACTTTCCATCATCTGCATAGCATTAAATGGATCTGATACGATACATTTGATTTTACACTTATAGTTGCTCTCTATATTTCTTATATATTCTTCAACTATTGTGTAAATAACTATTGCTCCAGAAGTTATAGTGCAGTATCCTTTTTCTTGGAAACTTCTATAATCTATTTTTTCTCTTCTTTCTGGTAGCGAATCCTCTGGCAAAAAACCATGTGATTTTAAATAATATTTTTCTTGTTCTTCGTACATTATAGAAATAGCAGTTAAGTCAGTTGTTAATGAAAGGTCCACACCAACTACAACTTCCTTCCCTTCAAAATTTATATTTTTTAAACTGCCCTTTTTCCACTGTTCGAAATCAACATAACCATTTTCTAACACACCACTTAATCTTTCATTTAAAATTTTTATTCTAAATTCTTTCATAGCACTTGGAATTTTTAATCCTTTTTTATATTCTTGTCTTAAAAAATTCCTTCCATTTTCTAAGCTCATTTGCAATGGATTTGCTTTCCACCAATTCAATTCATCATTAAAATCATCACCTTCATCAAGTTCAAATAGTAATCCAAATGTATTTATTGTCTCATCATCAACTCCCAATAATATGCTTTTGTGATATTCTAATAAATCATTAAAAGCATTAAACTCTAAATCATATTGAGTTGATATATAAATACTTAATCTATCTTTCGTTGACATTTGTGATAATTTCAAGGCACCTATAATGGTCCCATCTTCTTGATTTGCAACTTCATCTACTATAAAACTGCTAAGTAGCAAACCATTGATATTGTTTGCCTCCCCACTTAAATGTTTTGTAGTACATTCATTTAATTTGCATTCAATTTTATCTCTTGTTACCTTAAAATATTTTGAAATTGCTGGACTAGCTTTGATTATTTCTACTATTGCATTTCTAACAAGTGCAGATATATCTCTTGTTTTCCCAGCAGTAGCATGTTGAGAAAATTTATCACTTCTTAACATAATAAGCAATTCTGTAACTGCACAAAAAAATGATTTTCCTGCTTTTCTCCCTATTTCAAGATACACTTCTTCTATCATTCTTTTCATCAATCCATGCTCATCTGCTTCCTTGTAAAACCAACAGAAAATATTTTCCCATGCCATCATTTGAAAACCAGTAGCATAATCTATTATTGGTTTGTTTGCATAAAAACCAGTAGCATAATTCATAAGTCCTAGCAATTTATATATTGTTTCTGCTTCTCTAAAATCAAAAAAACAAGGTAAATTTACCTTGTTATCTAATCTATCAATATATCTTTTACACTCTAATTTAACCCACTTATTTGCTATAATTTTCCCTTCAACTACTTCTTTTGCCCATATATACCCTTTTAAGTCATTTTTATCCACTTTTACCACCTGCCAAAATTTGTAGTAATGGGTCCTCTTTTTCTTTTTCTGCTTGCAAATTAATATTTCCTAGTTTTGCTCTACTTTGTGGACTAAGTGATAGTTCATTACAACAACGAAAGAAATCTTTTGTATATTCAGCTTTTGCTTTCATTAATTCTTTATCATATATTTTATTCATATCTTTATTTATTATCTTTTCTATTTGTTGCAATCTATCTATTGCAATTGACGCTTGAGATAATATATAAATATCCAAGTTTCCAAGAATTCCACTTTCTTTTAATTGCTCAATAATATAATTAAATATCTTTTTCTGTCTTATATTTAAATAAGTTGGTGGGGAAATGTTATCTGAACCACCTTTTAACTTTTCTTCCGTTTTTAACCTTGATTCTCTTTCTTCTTTTGTTAAATTTTTACTCATTACTTTCACACTTTTACTTGGTCTTGCCATCTCCTCACCTCCTTATTTTTCATTTAGGGAATTTTTTGTAACTGAGAGGCCACACGCACTCTCCGAGAACCCCCATAAACTTTCTACCTACCCCCTCCTATTGAGTAGCACATGCCGTCTCTGATGACAGCTTTCACATAGACAAACTAAATTATTTATATCAAGTCTTTTACTCCAATCTTGTTTTATTGGAACTATGTGGTGTACTGTGTTATATTGAGTTATTATATTACTGTTTAAACAATCTTTACATAATGCATGGTCTCGGACTATTGCTAACTGTCTTATTTTTTTCCACTCTGTACTCTTGTAAAACTTATTATATTTATTATCTCTCTCATATGTAGTCTTCCTATAATATTTTCTATTTTGTTTTCTTTTTGACTCCATCATTGATTTACATTCATCACACATTTTCAAATTATAAGGTATTAATTTACCACATTTACATATCTTCTTTAACATTTTTCCTTCATTTTCTTCATACATAATTTTATTATTTCAGCAACTAATAACGATATTTTTTATTTTCCTCTTGACATATACGAACGTATATGATATACTTATTACATAAGGAGGTGAAACACATGAAAGACTTTAAGAAAATCAATAAACAATTAAAAAAGCTTAACAAGTTATGCGACCAACTCATTAAGCTTCTTACAAAAGTTTATACTATTATCATTCTAATCCTAATGATAATAAAATTGTTTTTCTAAGGATTTGGGCTTTGCCCCTTTCCTAAATAAATTATATCATAAGTCTTTCATTAATACAATCATGAAAAAAATTATCATTCAAAGTTTATTGTTATTTGTAAAAGCTATTATTATTCTTTTACTTTGCTATGTGATT
>CALWGN010000178.1 GCA_944380055.1 uncultured Lachnospiraceae bacterium | reverse complement strand
AAAGAAAATTTCTATGAATATTATATTATTTGAACCAGAAATTCCAGAAAATACAGGAAATATAGGAAGAACTTGTGTAGCTACTGGAACAAGTTTACACTTAATCGAGCCATTGGGATTTCGTATTACAGAAAAAGCAGTAAAAAGAGCTGGTATGGATTATTGGGATCAGCTAGATTTACATATTTATGATAATTTTGAAGACTTTTTACAAAAAAATCCAAATGCAAAAATTTATATGGGAACGACAAAGGCAAAGAAAACATATACAGAGGTTTCTTATGAGCCAGATTGCTTTATTATGTTTGGAAAAGAAAGTGCAGGAATACCAGAAGAAATTTTAGTAAACTATGAGGAAACATCCATTAGAATTCCAATGAATTCTAACATTCGTTCTTTAAACTTATCAAATTCAGCAGCTATTGTATTATATGAGGCGTTAAGACAAAATAATTTTGAAAATATGGAACTGAAAGGTCATTTGCATCGCCTGCATTGGAAAAGCGAAGAATAAGAACAAAATTTTAACAAATAATGATGAAAAAACATTGCAAATCATCAATTACTTTCTTATAATAGAAGAGTTAATATAACAAAGTGGAGGAAATAATTTACTTTAAGTGAAGGAGATTTATTTTTCTTCCAAAAACAATACAACGATATGAGGGAATCATGGAAAAACAGTATATTTTATTTGATTTAGATGGAACATTAACAGACCCCATGCTGGGTATCACAAAAGCCGTACAATATGCATTAAAAAGATTTAACATTGAAGTAGAGGATTTGGAAACATTAATTCCATTTATTGGACCACCGTTAAAGCAAAGCTTTATGGATATATATGGATTTAGTCAAGAAGATGCATTAAAAGCAGTAGAAATTTCAAGAGAATATTTTGTGCCAATTGGAATGTATGAAAACCAAATATATCCAGGGGTTAGAGAAATGTTAGAAAATCTAAAAGAAGCAGGAAGAACACTTTTAATTGCTACATCAAAACCAGTGGATTTTGCAGAAAAGATTTTAGAGCATTTTGGAATTGAAGAGTATTTTGAGTATGTATCAGGCAGTTCATTAAACCAGGAAAGAACTACAAAAGAAGAGGTAATTGCTCATTTGCTTGAAGAAGAACAATTGGTAGACATGACAGAACTGATTATGGCTGGAGATAGAAAGTATGATATTTTAGGTGCCAAAGAGTTTGGAATTAAGTCCATAGGTGTGTTATATGGATATGGTTCCTATGGAGAATTAAAAAAAGCAGGTGCTGATTATATTGTAAAATCTGTAAGTGAGTTAGAAGATTTGCTATTAAGAGAAGACTAATAAATAGATAGGTGTAATATGTTAGATATTATTATGGAAGATGAACATATTCTTGTTGTAAGAAAGCCAGCAGGAGTGGAATCACAAAGTGGGAAAACCTTTGCTATGGATTTAGCAAGTGAAATTAAAAATTACTTAACAAGAAAAAGCAAAGATAAAAAGCCTGCTTATGTAGGTGTGATTCATCGTTTGGATCGCCCAGTATCTGGTGTTATGGTATATGCAAAAACAAAACAAGCAGCTGCTAAGCTAAGTAAACAAGTACAAGATGGAACTATGGAAAAATACTATTATGCTTTGTTATGTGGCAAGCCAGAAGAAAAAGGACAATTAGTAGATTATCTTTTAACAGATAAAAAAACAAATATGACACAAGTAGTAGAAAAAGATACGATAGGTGCAAAATATGCAAAACTTACTTATGAAATCTGTTCCATAGATGATTGGAAAGATGGGAACATATTGCGTATGAAGTATCCAGAAGAAACAAAAGATACTACTTTAGTAAAAGTTCATCTCATTACAGGGAGACAACACCAAATTCGAGTACAGTTTTCAAACAATCATACACCTTTATTTGGAGATACAAAATACAATCCAAAGTTTAGGCAAGTAAAAGGGTGGAGAGATATTGGATTATGTGCTTGCCAACTAGCATTTATACATCCAGTTACAAATAAAAAGGTTACTTTTATGTATTAATTACTATAATTCTAGACTATTAGGAGTAGTTTGAATTTTTGTAGTAGTAATTTACACCAATGAATTGTTTATAAACGCTATTTATAAATAAGGAAAAAATTGTAATAAAAATTTGTATTTTATTAAGAATAGAAAACGTATTTTTACCCATACTACTAATGTACAAAACATAAAGAGTAAGGGGACAAAAGATACGATGACAAGGAAACAAAAGAGAGCAATATTTTTTATTGGAACTACCAGTGCAGTCTATGTAGTATTAAGGTACCTACTGCCACTGGTAGTTCCTTTTATATTAGCTATTTTGATTGCACTTATTATTTGGAAACCAACTCAGTTTATAAGTAAAAAATTCCATATATCTGAAACCATTAGTGCAATTATTATTTTAATAATAAGTTCCACATTATTAGTAGGATTTTTATATATTATAGGTGGATTATTTCTTCGACAAATAGAAACCTTTGTGGATAAGCTTCCTATTTATGGAGAACTAATGATAGATAAGATAACCAATATGTGTATTAAAATTGAGAAATTTTTTCAATTGAAAGATGGCTGTATGATGGGATATTTGTCAAAAATATTAGAGCAAATGGAAGAAAAGGTTTTAGGGGAAATTATGCCTTATATTATGAATAATTCAGTTTCTTTCTTTACTGCTATTATTGAAATAACAACAGTAGCAGCAGTCGTATTTGTTGCTACTATCTTTTGTATCCATGAGCGAAAACTTATTTTACACAAAAAAGAGCAGTCTATGTATTTAAGGGAAATAAATTTAATTACAAGGCGATTAGGCAGTGTAGGTGGGGCATATTTGAAAACAGAGTTTATTATTATGTTTCTAACTACTACAGTATGTATTATTGGGTTGACTTTAATAGGAAATCCTTATGGAGTACTTATTGGAGTGTTCCTTGGAATTTTAGATGCCCTTCCTATTTTTGGAACAGGGACTATATTAATTCCTTGGGTCATTATTTGCTTATTTGCAGGAAAGTGGATACAGGCAGCAGAAATAGCCACTATATATGTTATATGCTACTTCTTAAGAGAAATATTAGAGGCAAAGCTTCTTGGAGAGAGAATAGGAATGACCGCCTTAGAAACAATGGCTACTATGTATGTAGGATTAAAGCTATTTGGTATTATGGGATTGTTTTTAGGGCCAATTGGCTGGATTGTAATAAAAGAAATTGACAAAACCTATAATATGACTTAAAATGAAGCCAATATGGCAGTGAAGAGGATTAGTACATGGAAACTAGCTTCCCAGAGAGGATAGAATTGGTGAAAACTATCTAAGCAAAGAGCATGGAACCTACCTTGGAGCCTTCATGTGAAAACATGACGTATTCGGCGTTAACGAAGGAATGAGTGAACGATAGTTAATTAGGGTGGTACCGCCGATCAAAGTTTCGGTCCCTTGTGTAGGGATACGAGACTTTTTTTATTATAATATAGATGCCAGAGGGGCTTTTCCTTAATAAGTTGTATATGATACTTTTGGTATTATAGTTGTAATAAAAATCTCTCGTATCAGAAAAGTTTAATAATTTTAAGGAGGTTTTATAGGTATGGCAAAGGAAAAAAAATTAGTAGAAGCCATTACATCTATGGAAGTGGATTTTGCACAATGGTATACAGACGTTGTGAAAAAAGCAGAATTAATTGATTACTCTAGTGTTAAGGGATGTATGGTAATTAAGCCAGCAGGTTATGCAATTTGGGAAAACATTCAAAAGGAATTAGACAGAAGATTTAAGGAAACTGGTGTTGAAAACGTATATATGCCAATGTTTATTCCAGAAAGCTTATTGCAAAAGGAAAAAGACCATGTAGAAGGCTTTGCTCCAGAAGTAGCATGGGTAACTCATGG
>CALWGN010000177.1 GCA_944380055.1 uncultured Lachnospiraceae bacterium | reverse complement strand
ATATTGCTTCGAAGCATCACATAAAAATATAAAAACAAAAGATAATTATTTTGAAATCTTAAAAAAGTATTCACAAAAATATTTTAAATTTTATAGGCACATTGAGATTAGTTTATTTGGAGGAGAGCCACTTCTTGTTAAAAGGGAACTAATGGATTATTTATCATATGTGCGCAAATTATCTGAAGAATATTCATTTACATATAGTTCTTCTATAACAACAAATGGTTCACTATTAGACGTTGAAGTTTTAGAAGATTTGGTTTATCACAATTGTAAATCGTTACAAATAACTATTGATGGGGGTAAAAATTCACATGATAAGACACGCTCCTTTAAAAATGGAAAGCCTTCATTTGATTTATTGATAAATAAAATAAATATGATATTAGCTCCATACATCAGAGAAAATAGGTTTAGTTTTAATTTGAGAATAAATCTAAATAATAATAAAGAAAAGGAAGTCTACGACACTCTAAAACTAATAAATAGTGACTTGAGAAGTAATATTACAGTTATTTTTAGACCTATATTTAATACAGAAGTCTATAAGGAGAAAAATGATAATACATTATTTAGTTTAAATAAATTTTATGAAATGGGAAAGAAATTAGGTTATAAAATATCAAAAAGTAATTATTTTTATAGATCTTGTGAAAGCTGTGGAGATGAGAATTTTTTTTATTTACTCCCAAATCTTACAATATGGAAATGTATTAATAAATTATCTTCATCAGAAGCAAAAATAGGGGAAATATCTGAAAGTGGAGATTTTATGTTAAATGCAAAAAATATGATTGAATGGTATAATGCTACAAATTGTTTTGATGATCAAAAGTGTAAAAAGTGTAAATTATTACCTGATTGTTTAGGTGGTTGTATATTGAAAAAAGTTTTGAGCGGGAATAGGCAATGTTCTCCATTTGAATTGGTATCATTGCCATATTTTTATTAGAGAATAAAATTACTTTATAAAGAGAGCATATGAATGGATATAGAAAAAGAATATATTAAAAAAAAATATGAAGATATTCTCCGTTATTGTAAGGGAAAATTTAATTCTTTAGATGCTAAAGAAAAGTATTATTTAGGTATTGTACTATTTGAATTAGGATTCTTAAATAAATCACTGGAATTGTTATTAGAGATAGAGAAAGTATATGTAGATGTTGATAAAAGTAGGGGATATGCATATATGGGTCTAGTGTATTATTCTCTTGGAAATTATAAAAAAACAAAGAGGTATTTAAAATATTCAATAAATTTAAACGGAGAATATTCAATAGAGTCTAAGAATTGGTATAAGCTTTATGCACTAGATGGAGAGGTGTATAAGGTGGTGAAACAACCCCATATAACTTATTATTTTATAGAAAAAATTGATTTAAAAGAGGTGGAAAATTTTATTTTAAAATATAAAAGGGCATATGATAGAATTCAAAGTTTTTTTAGTGTTATATTACAAAAAAAAATAGATGTATATATTTACTGTGGACGTAGGGATGTTTTAGGAAATAATTTAAGTTATGCTAATCCATTTTTTTCTAGTATTCATGTTAATAAAGATGAAGATGCTGGACATGAATTAGCTCATATCATTAGTCACTATGCTGTTACGAGAATTAATAATAAATCTAAATTAATTCAGGAAGGTATAGCAGAGTATTTCAATTTGATAAATTATAAAACATTAATATATCCAATAGGTTTGGAAATTAATTTATTTCAACTTTGGAATGATATGTGCGGATTGAATTCTGTTTCCTATGCTTGTATAGCAAAAAGGTTTGTATCATTATTGATTGATAGAAAAGGGAAAGATATTTTTATAAAATTATTACAAGATCAGAGCACAGATAATGCATTAAATTTATATGGAGAATGTTTATTGGAAGCAAAAGATGTTGTTGAAAGAGAAGTAATAGAAGGTAAGTTACAATACTAAAAAAATAAATAGACAAAAATTTTATATTGTAGGTTTGTCAAACATATGTTACATTTTTATTTAAAAAATTAAGTAGAGTTTCTTTGGGGGATTTCCACCCTAAAGGTCTCATAGGAAATCGGTTGTATTTTAGATTGTAAATCATAAAAATCCTTAAAAGAATAAAATTTATGGGTAGCATAAAAGTATACTATTCATACGAGGATACTCCTTTATGTTTATTTTTTTGTGGTGATTAAAGTATAACATAAAGTGAGTCTATCCTCGCTTTTTATTTTTCAGTTGTAACATATGTATTATAATCCTACAAAAATAAATAGACAAAAATTTTATATAGGATTGACAAATTGTTTTGATAAACAATTTGTCAATCCTAAAAAATGAAGCTTTGAATAAAATTTAAATAGTAGATGAAAAATTAAAATTTTTATAATTGATGTTTCTATTGCCAATATTTAAAAAAGTCCAATCTATGAAGAATGATACAGTTCTCGTAACAATATGGATTTGACATAAAAACTAATGTGCTATAAAAGGGGAGGATGTTTGTGAAAACGATGAAAAAAGCAGTGGTAATGTGTATCGTATCTTCGATACTTCTTGGGATAGGGAATTTAATAGCCACGATAAGCTTAAAGAATTTAATTGATAAGCCAGAGGTAAAAAGTCTAGTAATACTAGCACTATCATGGGGAATTATGGCTTTGATTGGAGTATTAAAAACAGATAGCTTAAATAGGTATTATATGGTATCAAGTAATAACCATCAAAGTAAGCTACTTCATAAAATATCTCGGTTGCCATTTCATATTTTAGAAACAAAAGGATATAAAGAGGAGTTTGACAAGCTAAAAGATAATAAAAAAATAGAAGAAAATTTTATTGGATTTGTAGAAAAGGCATTCACTGCTGTGATAAGTGTGGCAGGTCTATATATTCTTGTTTATAACAAAATCTCTAATATATTACTACTTCTTTTTAGCATTTCCCTTGTGGTTGTTATTCCATTATTTTCTATTATAAATGGAAGATTGTCGGTGCTTATGTATGACTACTGGCAGACATATATGAAAAATACGAGAAAATACTTATATATTTCTGATGTATTATCAAATAGAGAATATATAGAAGAAAAAAAGGTATTTGGTTTTCTTCCATTTTTTCTAAAAGAGTTTGATAAGGAATTTGATATTGCTGTATGCAAAAATCGCACACTAGGGAAAAAGAGAATTCGATTAGAGCTAGCCAATGATATAGTAGTGTTTTTATATACAATATTTCTCTTTTCTTTATTTCTTTATGGGTATTTAAACAATCAGATAACAATAGGTCTGCTTATATCTGTATTTACCTATATATTAGCAATGTTAAATAGCATATTTGATGGGTTAAAATCTATGGAATATGCAGTGCAGTATAAAAAATTTAATGAAGATTACAGGCGATTTCTTACTAGGGCAGAGGAAGAAGAGAATAACAAGTGTCTGACAGAGGATAAGGAGATAGTCCTTCTGGCTTCCAAAGTATGTTTTTCTTATCCCAATAGAGAACAGCCGGTGCTAAATGATATTTCTCTTATATTCAAAAGGGGAGAAAAGTATGCAATTGTTGGAGCAAATGGAGCAGGAAAGACAACTCTTGCAAAGTTGCTAACAGGATTGTATTTTCCACAGTCAGGACAGATACAATGGAAAAGTAAGCCGGTAGTCCTTTTTCAGGATTTCAACCGATACCCAGCGACTATAAAAGAAAATGTTATGCTTGGCAATGAGAAGGGAATTTATGAGCTAGAACAAGTGGAAAAGCTATCAGGTCTGAAAAAAGTAATGGAAAAAATAGAAGAGGGATATGAAACAGAACTGATAGGTATAAAAAAAGGTGGAATGGATTTATCAGGAGGAGAATGGCAAAGAGTTGCTTTAGCAAGAACTTTGTGGAAGGATAGTGACATTTATATTTTGGACGAGCCTACTGCAAGTCTTGATCCACTGGAAGAAATTCGTATTTTTAAGGCATACAATGAAGCTTTAAAAGATAAGACTGTCATATACATTACTCATAGATTAGGTTTTGTAAAAGATGTAGATAAAATAATTGTATTAAACGAGGGAAGAGTTTGGGAGGTTGGAACCCACGATGAGTTATGTAAGATAGAAAATGGAATCTACAAAAAGATGTTCCAAGAACAGGGGGGATGGTATGAAAATGAAGGATAAATTGGTATTTCGGTGTATTAGGATTTGCTTTCGAACATGTCTAAAGGATAGTATTTTGTTATTATGTATAACAGCCCTGCTTGGAATGTTGCCAGTAGCAGTGTTGTTTATTTATAATACAATGATTTTAGTTATTAGCATTAGAAATGAGAACATATATAGCATTGGATTGTTGTTATTTCTCTACTGCTTTGCATTATTTTTACAGAAAAGTATTTACAATTTTTATCACCATTATTATTTGAATTATCATTCTTTGCTGAATTTTGAAAAGAAAATACGAAAATATTTTTATGAAAGATGTAACCACTTAAATTTACAAGATTACCTTTATCCAGAAATGGTAAATGGTACAAGGAGGGCACAGTTTGCAAGTATTAATATCTTTCGTGTTTATCAAATTGTAGTGGAAATAGCTGTGGCAGTCATTGGAATTGTATGTATTGGAGGAGTTATAGTTACCATAGATAAAAGATTGCTTATATTTTTGCTGTTATCCATAGCACCACCTGTATTGGATAAGGTTTATCAGATTGTACAAAGGAAATATTTGCTATATAGAAATTCACAGCCACAAAAAGAAGCGGAGGAATACTTAAAGTTTCTTACAAGGCCAGAGCATATTAAGGAAATTCGTGTTATGGAATGTTTTTCTTTTGTGTTTCATAAATGGCAAAAGGTAAAAGAAGATATATTGTGTAGTGAAAAGAGAGTATTAAATAAGGAGCTGCTGGTATCATTAGTCTTTCAGATATTAAAGCTGTCAGGAACCATAGGGGCATATGTAAGCACTACGCATTTGTTTATGAATGGACAGATTACATTACCACAGTTTACTGTCTCTATTTATACATTTTCTCAAATTACAGCACTCTTTCATAACCTGTTTTCTCTTCTTGGCAATTTAACAGAATTTTCTATTATGGTAGAACCATTTTTTCACTTTGTGGATAGTGCCTATTCTCAAATAGAAGTACAGAAAGAAGATGAGAAGGATATTGTATTAAGTCTTAGAGATGTCTCGTATGCTTATCCAGATACAAATAAGCTTGCCTTAAAGAATATTAATCTAACGATAAAACGAGGTACATTTGTATCTATTGTAGGAAGCAACGGTTCAGGGAAAACAACTCTTTCAAAAATCATGCTTGGATTATTAACACCTAGTGGTACAATTACTGCTGATATTAGAGAGGACACGGATTATCTGAAAAATAAATCCTATATTCCGCAGCAGTTTCACTGCTATTATATAAGTATAAAGGACAATGTGTTAATGGGAAATAATATTAATGATAAAAAGTTAAGAGACGGATTTATAAATATAGGATTAGAGGAACTGGTTTCACTAGAAAATAATATGTATGGATTGGAATTTGGTGGAATGGAGTTGTCAGGAGGGCAGAAGCAGCGATTGGCAATTTTAAGAGCTATATTAAAGGATGCCGATGTTCTTATATTAGACGAGCCGACCAGTGCTATTGATCCACTGCAAGAAAGTGCTATTTATCATATGCTTTTGAAGGTTTTTAAAGGAAAAACGGCTATTATGGTATCTCATCGTTTGTCGCTTACGAAGAAATCAGATGTTATTGTTGTGCTAAATAATGGAGAAATTAGAGAAATGGGAACCCATAGTCAGTTAATGACGCTTCAAGGAGAGTATGCTAATATGTGGAGTACACAAGCTAATGTGTATCAATAAAAAATAATGCTTTCTTACATCTTAGTTCCTATTTTTTACCTGTTAGTTCTAATTTATTTACAACTATAATTTCCTTGTTATAATGAGAAATAAGCAGATATTATAAATCTGCATTACTACTCCCACATAACCTCATCAAATTATTTGTAGTTATTTTTCTTATGTAGTAACGAAAGGTTTTTGATGAGGTTATTCTTGTGCTTAGAGAAGAAGATAACAAATTACGTTGTTTGAACCATGGAACAAATATAATACGTTCCATAAGATAAAGATATTTATAATGTAGGGTTATATTATTTGGAAACACATAGTTAGTTATAGTAGGATTTGTAGGATTTGCTGTATTTTTTACTATACAGACGATTTAATAAATAAAATAAATGATAAGTTGTAAATTTCTTGAGAAAGTATATTGACACTCATATATTTTTATGGTAAGATACTTCTCGTCAAAAAATTGTAAAAAGTATATGCAACTAATACAATTTATGTATGATATGCGGGAATGCTGGAACTGGCAGACAGGCATGACTAAGGATCATGTTTCCATAGGAAGTGAGGGTTCAAGTCCCTTTTCCCGCATTCTGATAAGAAAACCGAGGCATTTTCATTGTCTCGGTTTTTTGCTTACTTCTAATACATTTCACATACACTAAATATCAATAGATTTCTTTTGGCGATACTCCGTTGGAGTAAGCCCTTTTTCTTTTTTAAAGCATCGACTAAAATAATTCAAATCAGAAAATCCTACATAAGTAGCAATGTTTTGTATTGGCATTTTAGAAAAGGTTAAAAGTTCTGTTGCTTTTTCAATTCTGACTTTTGTAATGTAGTTTGATATAGAGGTATTCGTTTCCTCATTAAAGAGCTTTGACAAATAAGAAGCACTAACATTAATTTCTTTAGCAATTGATTTTAAAGTTAGATTGTTGGAGAGATGAAGCTGAATATAAGTAATTGCCTTTCTTACAATAGGACAATATTTATCTAGCCTCCATTTCTGTACAAACCGACAATATACACTAACCATTTGAGGATAAAATTCCAACAGATCTTCCTGATTATTTGAATTTTCAATTAAAATGGAAAAATTTGAGGAAATCATATCTAAATAAATTGGATGGATACCAACAGCTTCTACACTTTTTCGAAGCATTGTATTTAAGCTAATAGCCAAAGCCTTTGTTTTGTATAAAGGATCACTTGTTTGAACAATAGAGTCAGAACATAGCTTAAATTCTCTAAAATATGCCAATGCTTTATCATGATTGCCATTTTGAACCTCCTGAAGCATTCTTTTTTCATAATAGTACCGTTTTTCCAGAAACATAGAGGTAGCTCCATCGACTTCTTCGGGACATAAATTGGACAATTCCTTTTTGTATTTTTCCTGAGGCTGGTAGTGCTTATAAGGAATGTCAGTATCATTATGTTTAATAATTTTTATTGCAGTAATTGCTCCATTTAATATAGAAGAATTAGGCACTACAGGAAGAGTAAAGCAATATTGATATAAAGGATTTAATAATGAATTATCTGCACCATTTTCTTGTAATATAGATTCTAGATAGCTTTTTTCAGGTCTTTTTGTTACATAAGGTCCTATAATAAATACATTTTTTCCATTGTCATATAAAAACAGAATAAAGTTTAAATGAGAAA
>CALWGN010000176.1 GCA_944380055.1 uncultured Lachnospiraceae bacterium | reverse complement strand
GGTAGAGATAGCGAAATTAGAAATGTTATTCGTATTTTGTCAAGAAAAACAAAGAATAATCCAGTACTAATTGGTGAGCCAGGAGTTGGTAAAACAGCAGCAGTAGAAGGGTTGGCACAGCGAATAGTAGCAGGCGACGTACCAGAAGGATTAAAGGACAAAAAAATATTTGCTCTTGATATGGGTTCATTAGTTGCAGGCGCAAAATATAGAGGTGAATTTGAAGAACGTTTAAAAGCAGTATTAGAAGAAGTTAAACGAAGTGAAGGACAAATTATTTTATTTATTGATGAACTTCATCTAATTGTTGGAGCAGGGAAAACAGACGGAGCCATGGATGCAGGGAATATGTTAAAGCCAATGCTTGCTAGAGGTGAGTTACACTGTATTGGTGCAACAACACTAGATGAATATAGAAAATATATTGAAAAAGACCCAGCTTTAGAACGTCGTTTCCAACCAGTTATGGTAGATGAACCAACAGTAGAAGATACAATATCTATTTTAAGAGGATTAAAAGAAAGATATGAAGTATTTCACGGTGTAAAGATTACAGACTCAGCATTAGTGACAGCAGCAACACTTTCTAATCGTTATATATCTGATCGTTTCTTACCAGATAAGGCAATCGACTTAGTAGATGAAGCGTGTGCTATGATAAAAACAGAGCTAGACTCTATGCCAACAGAATTAGATGAGTTACAAAGAAAAATAATGCAGTTAGAAATTGAAGAAGCTGCCTTAAAAAAGGAAAATGACCGTTTAAGTATAGAACGATTAGATAATTTACAAAAGGAATTGGCTCAGCTTAGAGATGAATTTAACAGTAAAAAGGCACAATGGGACAATGAAAAAAGTTCGGTGGAAAACCTTAGTAAGTTAAGAGAGCAAATTGAAGAAGTAAATAGGGAAATACAATTCGCTCAACAACAATATGACTTAAATAAGGCAGCTCAACTTCAATATGGAACTTTACCAAGTTTACAAAAACAGTTGCAAGCAGAGGAAGAAAAGGTAAAAGCGACTGACCTATCATTAGTTCGTGAAGCTGTAACAGAAGAAGAAATTTGTAGAATTATTTCTAAGTGGACAGGAATTCCAGTTGCTAAGCTAAATGAAAGTGAAAGAAATAAAACACTACATTTAGATGAAGCATTACACAAACGTGTCATTGGACAGGATGATGGTGTTACAAAAGTAACAGAAGCAATTATCCGTTCAAAAGCAGGTATCAAAGACCCTACAAAGCCAATTGGTTCTTTTCTATTCTTAGGTCCAACAGGTGTTGGTAAAACAGAGCTGGCAAAAGCACTTGCAGAAAACCTATTTGATGATGAATCTAATATGGTTCGTATTGATATGAGTGAATATATGGAAAAGCATTCGGTATCTCGTTTGATTGGAGCTCCTCCAGGATATGTTGGATATGATGAAGGTGGACAATTAACAGAGGCAATTCGTCGTAAACCGTATGCAGTTGTTCTATTTGATGAAGTAGAAAAGGCACATCCAGATGTATTTAATATTTTACTTCAAGTATTAGATGATGGACGAATTACTGATTCACAAGGTCGTACCGTAGATTTTAAAAATACAATATTAATTATGACATCAAATATTGGATCTAGTTATTTGTTAGAAGGAATTGATACAAATGGTAATATTAAGGAAGAAGCAGAGCAATTGGTTATGCATGATTTAAGAAGCCATTTTAGACCAGAATTTTTAAATCGTTTGGACGAAATTATACTATTTAAACCATTGGCAAAAGAACAAGTAGGAGATATTATTGATTTACTATTAAAAGATGTTAATAAACGACTAGAAGAAAAAGAGCTTTCTATTGAATTAACAAATGCTGCAAAAGAATATATTATTGAAAATGGATATGACCCAGTATATGGAGCAAGACCATTGAAAAGATATTTACAAAAGCATGTAGAAACATTAGCTGCAAAAATTATTTTATCTGGAGAAATTCGACCACAAAACACAATACGAATTGACTTAGAGGATGGAAGGCTAGTAGGAACAGTAGAATCTTAAAATAGTATAAAAATAAAAATAGCTCCCTTGTAAAAAACAGGTATTAGTGTTAGACTAGGTCATATATAAATGTAGATAATACATTATATGTGACCTAGTTATCTTTTTACAATTTAAAAGCAATTTAGTATATATTATTAAGTAACTATTTTTGTACTAGGAAAATAGAACATGAATTATTTTAAGGAAAGGAAAAATGTATATAAGAGGCAATAGTCTTATGTACATGGTGGTATGATGAAACATTTAGGAAGAAAGTTGTTAGTAGCACTAATAGGTCTCATTATTGCAAGTATTTATTATTATGTAACTATACCAGCAATTAATATTCACTCTAGTGGATTTTGGGGATTTATTTTAATTGTAGTAGCTACTATAGTTATAGCGATTGGTATAAAAAGTAAAGTTCAAACAGTACAAGAAATAAAAAAGTGTAAGGTACTTGTATTTGCAATGGGAGTATTTCTAGTATTACTAGTTGTATATGGTGTAGGAAGTTTATTGTCTTCACCAATTATTAATGCAAAAAAATATCAACAATTACTAACAATTGACGAGAAAAGTTTTACAGAGGATTTTGAAGAAGCAGATTTTAGCCAAGTACCATTACTAGACAAAGATTCAGCAGAATTATTAGGAAA
>CALWGN010000175.1 GCA_944380055.1 uncultured Lachnospiraceae bacterium | reverse complement strand
GCTTTCATCTAATAGTTGTACTCTTACTTTTCTTCTTGTTTCTGCCATCTTTTTCTCTCCTATTCTACTATTTTTAATCCCATATTTTGACTTACTTTTATATTGTCATTTGGCATTGTTATTTCTTCTGTTACATTAAAACAAACATCAAGGGGCTTTTTTTCACCTTCTTTTTGAATAAATACCCTATACTTGTAGTCTTCTAATATTTCGTTTATATTTCCAACTTTTGCTGCTTCTTCTAGTGCTTTTTTTGCAGCTTCTAATGCTTCTGTTTTCGCTTTTTCCGTTTGTTCTTTCACCTGTAATGTATTTTTTGCTGCTTGTTCTGCATCTGTTTTTGCATTTACTAACCCTTGTCGCATACCTTCAAATTCATTGATTTTGTCATCGACTCTTTTTGTTTGTTCAGAAATAGCATTTGTAATACGATTCACTTGCTCTTTTGTTGCTTGTTCTATCGTATTATCTTGCTCATTTATTTTTTCTGTTACATTATCTACAAATGAAGAGATGTTTTCTGTATTTCCTTCTACTTCTGAATTTATTTTTGTAATTGAAGATATAAGACTGTCTCTTACATCTTCTCCATAAACGGCTTCCTTAAATTTTTTTAATTCCTCTTGTATATTAGCCATGATACCTCCTAACTAATAGATGTTATTATTCCACCTGTTACCGTTATTGTTTTATCCCCTATTGTATAAGTTCCAGTAATTCCAATTTTGCCCTTACACGTAAAATCTCCAAAACTCGTAACTCTTTCTAAAGAATATAATTCTTTTGCTACACCAAGATGTTCTTGTACTGTTAAATGCCCTTCTATACGTTCATTCCCATCTACAGTTACTCCTTGTTTAATTTTTCCTCTTATTATTATATCATCACAAGAAATTCCACTAGCTGTGTATATCGATCCATCCCCTTTTATAATCATTTTTCCAACCCCTGACTCTTGCACGGAAAAAATCCATGTACCTTCTCCTATATCCTCTTGATAAGGTTGCATAAAAACTGTATGTTCTTTTCCATCTATAATCATGCTTGAATATAGACCTCTATTAGTTATTATCCAGTTCCCAATCTTTCCTCTTTCACTTATTATTTCTCCACTAAAACTCCCTTTTGTTGCTATAATTCCATCTTTGCCCCATGTTCCTATTACTTTTCCGTTGCTATCTTTTATTTGTAGTATTCCATTAGTATTATTTTCTCCACCTAATACAAGCTCTCCACCGCTAATGCGATTAGCGAGCATTGTACCTGTTCTTACCCACTCTGCTTTTATACCTGTTGCGGTTAGTATTTTTGCAATCAAATCTCCATCTACTTCTAGCCCATACCAGTTCTTTCCAGCATCGCTACTAACTGCAATACCAACAGAATTTACAACAATCTGTATGTCACTATCAGATAGATTTTGTTTGTTATGCAAATATGTAATCACAGAACCGTCAGACTGCTTAACATTTGTATGGAATAGTCCATTCGCATTTTTTATTGCATTACTAAACTCCTCTTTAGTGTTTTTAATTTCCTCTGCTAGACTGCTTTCTGTCTGCTTTATTTCATCTTTTATTTCTGTGTTTGAATTATTTATTGTGCCAGTAAACGTTTTATACTCATTTCCCAAATAAATAAGAGACTCGTCTGGCTCTAACAGATTTGTCTCTTTCCTCTGACATATAAAATATTTATCTATTCCATGTGGCTTCGATATTACTCTTACTTTTTGCCCTGGCACTATTCGTTTTACATCTGCTCCTAATAGTCTTGCATCTACTGCACTTAGTTCTATTGTTTCTATTTCTTTTACATTAGAAGCATATTCTTTAAGTTTCTTTAGTAGATTAGCTGGCTCTGTGACATCTTCCCACTCAATCTCTTCTTCTATCCAACCATACTTTTCTTTTAAATCTTCTCTAATTATATATGGCTTTCCATTATTTTCACTTTCAATCGTGGTGTATGTTCCATCCTCTTTTTCTGCTCCTTTTGCATAGAATACAGTGCTTATATTTTCCGACTTAGTGTACCTTGTTAAATCCATTAAATTTTCACAAAATCGTATTTTTTGATCGCTTTCTCCGTAATCAGCTAAATAGTCTATGTAATTTCTTTCATTTGTTCTTCGAACATTTAAAAATCCACCATGTGTTTTTATAAGCTTTTCTTGAATTATATTATATGTTTTTTCTCTATTTTGAGATTCTCTTCTTATGTAATCATTAGAATCTACTACTGTTACATTTCCCTTATAAATCTTTTGATGTTCTGATACCTTTTTATTATGTTCTCCTAGCAAATATTCTAAAAAAGCATTGATACTTCCTTGGTGTAAATATGGATCCTGTAAAGTATCTTTTAAATATGCTAGTGTACCTTCTACTGTTATTTCTTCATTTTTATAAAAATCTTCCCCTTTATCAATACATCTGCCTCTAAATATCTCTGTATCTTTTTCAATAATAATAATTTCTCCATTTAGTTCTTCTATTTTGTTTGCATTTATATTAGAAGAATTAAAAGAAATAGTTAGGCTTGTAATCTTGTTAATTTCCTCATACAAAACTGCACTTTCTAATGATAACTTTGGCTCATTAAACTTAAAAATGTATTCATCGTTGTATTTTATTTTATACATTATAATTCACCACCTCTATATTGAATTGTTACTGTGCCATTGCCTTTGAAAGTCAATATATGTTCTCCTGGTCCTAATTCTAAATCGTACATTTTTTGCGTGCCTGGATATATATTATAAGTTTTATTGTTATAGGTTACTGTTAGATTTGCAGAAGACTTGATAATTGGTGATATTACTTTTGTTCTCCCTATTATTTTAACTTCTTTTGTTCCATTTACTTTTATATCATAATAATTTCTTATAATGCCAGTAAAGAAGTTTAGTGTGTCCCATTTCCATGCTTCTGAACCATCTTCTAATTCATATTTAAATGGATCTGCCAATACTTCCATTGTCATCCGTAATAATCTAACTTGTCTACTAATTGATGTTATTTCTGCTCTTCCGATATAATAAAATCCTTTATCTGTATCAAAAATTATTTTTACTTGCTTCCCATGATAAAGTTGCAATATCTTACTTTTATCTACTTCCCAATTACTTGAGATTTTTGCCAACTCTAATATAATTTTCCTTTGTTTATATGTTATCCCATATAAACATTCTGTTAAATCAACAAAACCATTTCCACCAGGAATTTCTTTGATGAACATATTAACTTCTGGGGGTGATACTGGGCTGGTATTTTCTATATAGAATCCTAATTCTTTTTTTATATCTATTCCATTTATTCTAGCATTCACTATGCCAGCCCCCTCTCTACTTTAGATAAATTATTTACCATTCTTCTATCTGTTTCTTTTAACGTATTTCCAACAAGCACTTTCCCATCTAAATATAATGAATGTCCATGATTTTCTATACTTGTTCTTACTAAATCACTTAATCCATTGATAACTGAATTAGCCATTTGTACTGCTGTATCTCTAATCATATTTTCACTTTGCAAATGATTTTTTATTTTAGAACCACGTGGTAACTCTATAACCTCATAACCCCTCTCGTTAATCTCTGTTAATCCTCCCCTAAAATAAGAAGTTCCCAAAGCATTACTATCTGTACCTCTTTTACTTATGATACTTCCTTCACTTGCTACTTTAAACGTTTTTGTTTCTGGTTTCCATCCACTCCACCAACGCTTTATTTTATCCCATGCATTTAATATTGTTCCTGTTTGTGTATTAACTTCATTATCCAAATTAGAGTTCATTTCTCTCATCTTTTGAATAGCATCTAGTCTTGTATTTTCTGCTTGTTGTATTACTCCATCTCGTTGTGTCTTCGCATCTTGAATCATCTTTTCTGCTTGTTCTGCACTTATAACTCCTGCCTCATCCCTTAACCTTGTTATACTTGCTATTCTTTGTTCATATTCTTCATTTGCTGCTGCAACTGCCTTATCTCGACTATCATTTAATTGCCGTATATGTTCTGCTGTTTGTTCTGCTGTCATTCTAGTATCATAATCTTTCATTCGTTGTAAAATTATTTGTGCTTCAATTTCATTTTCACTTAATGCTTTTACTGCGTTTTCTCTCATTTGATTTTGTAAATGTGTTATCTGATCTGTCTCTTCTTTCGTTAATGCTCGCTTTTCTTTACTTGCTAAATTAATAATTCCATTTATTTGACTTTCAAATTCTTGTGTTTTCGTTTTCTGAGTTTCATAAAAATTATTTGTATTTAGTAGAATAGAAGCTTGTTCTTGTTCAGTTAGCTGGCTTTGTAAATGAAACATATCTTGCAACTGTGCCATGCTATCATTTTTCTGTTTTTCATAACCAGCAACAATTTGTGTACTCATTTCATTAAACTTTGCTGTCATATTATTTTTAATTTCATCCGATATAGTTGTTGAATTAATATATAAACTTTGCATTTCATTTCTTGCACCATTATCTAATGCTATATAAGCTCCGACTGCCTCTTTCGTTGAGTCACTTATCTTCGTTACAGAAGTCTGTACTGTCTGTGCCATATATTGACCATTTACATCTACTACTTGAGCTGTATACTCAACTTTATCTGCAAATAAATCTACCTCTGGAATTACCTCTTCTGTTAATCCTTTATATACTAAATAGCCTGCACCTGCTATTGCTGCACCTGCTGCTACGTAAGGGGCCGCTGCTATCGCTACACCACCTAATGAAGTGGCAAGCCCAGCAATTCCACTGGCTCCACCAGCAGCAGCTGCTGCTGTTCCGACCGTGCTTGTTGCTGTTGTTGCTGCACCCAATGTAGAGGATAATGTTCCTGCTATTTTCACAACACCCCCAATTCCTTGGGCTAGTTTCCCTGCTGTTCCTACTACTGGCCCTATCGCTGCACTTAGTCCTGCAAATTTAATTATATTCTCTTTTGTTGCAGGACTTAAATTATTGAACTTTTCTATTAGGTCCTTAATTATAATCATTCCATCTTTTACTACTGGCAGTAATTCAATACCTATTTCTCTTGCCATATCCATAATTTCGTTTTTTAATATCTTTATTTGGCTTTCTGTAGTAGCATATCTTTGATTTGCTTCATTCGCTAATGCCATATTTTCTTCCCATGCTTTAGTTCCAAGATTTATTGAATCCTCTAATAAAGTACCTGCATTTGCCGCTCTTAATAAACTATCTCTAAGCCTTACTTCTTTAATCCCCATTTCTTCTAGCATTTCTATTGCACTAGAACCAGCGCTTTCAGCATTTCCAAGACCTCGTATAAAAGCAATAATTGCACCTGTTGCATCTTGCTCAAATGCCTGCTTAAATTCATCCGCTGTCATTCCTGCAATTTTACCAAAATCTTCTAATTCATTAGCACTCTTAACAATGGAATTTATTTCTGTTGTAGTCATTCCTATTGAATTTGCAAGTTCCTTAAAGTCCTTACTATTATTTGAAGCTAGTAGTTCTAGTTCCCTTATAGACATTCCTGTTATCTCTGTTAATTTTTGTGCTTGTTCTGAACCTATTGTTGCTGCTGCTTGCATCTTAACCATTACTTTTGATATTGCACTACCACCCATTTCGGCTTCTATACCAACAGATGAAAAAGCACCAGCCAGACCTAATGTTTCTGCTTCTGTCAAGCCAATCTGTTTACCTGCACCAGCAAGCCTTAATCCCATTTCTATTATTTCACTTTCTGTTGTAGCTAAGTTATTTCCTAAGTGAACGACTACTGAACCAAGTTTTTCAAATTCATCTTGTGGCATTTGTGTTATATTTGCTAATCGTGCCAATGAAGTTGCCGCCTCATCACTGCTCATATTTGTACTATCCCCAAGCATTACCATACTTTTTGTAAATCCTAAAATATTTTCTGTCTTAATTCCTAGCTGTCCTGCTGCTTCTGCTACCCCTGCTATCTCAATTGCGCTTTGTGGCATTTGCGTTGACATATCTCTTATACCCTGACTCAACTCTCTAAATTGCTCTTCCGTAGCATCTACTGTTTTTCTAACTCCTGCAAATGCACTTTCATAATCAATCTGTGCTTTTACCGCTGCGGTACCTATACCAATAATTGGCATAGTAATTGTTTTTGTCATCGAACTTCCTATTTTACTAGTTTTTTCTCCAAATTTTTCAATGTCTTCTCCAGCTTTTTTTAGATTTTCTCCTGTTTCAAGCCATTTTGAACTTTGTTTTTCTAATTCATCACTTGTATTTTTTAATTGTTGTTGCACTTTAGATAACTGTGTTTCTGTTTCATTTAATTTTGTCTTATGATTATTTACAGTAGTAATATTTTTTTCTACTACTGCCTTTTGTTCTGTTTATTGTTCACTTACTTTTTCTAGTTGCTCTTTTAATTTTATTGCCTCATCGGATTCTTCACCATAAAGCTTTATCGCATTTTTATATTCAGTTTGTAAATTCTGTTTTGTAGTTTTTAACTCTTGTAACTTTTTATTATTTTCTTGCGCTCTGTTACTAGCTTTTTCTAAACTTTCTTTGTATAAATTTATTTTTTCTTTTAATGTATCTGTTTGTTTTGATAAAGCTTCTTGTTTATATTTTAAATCATCTGTATTTTTACCAAACTGATTTAGTCTTTCACCTGCTAATTTAATTTCACTTTGAGTAAGTTTGTATTGAGCATTTATCTGCTTTAACTTCTTATTATGCTCATTATCATCTATTGTAAAGATTGTACTTACTTTTCTTATTGATTCACTCATTTTCACCTCCTAGAAAAGTTGTGAGAAACTTTCAACATATATCTCTTCCTCTTCTTGCTGTCCAAACATAGAATCAATTACCTCTGCTACTATTTCTCTTAGATTATTTTTGAAATAATCTCCATGAAATTTTTCTAATATTAATATCTGTCTTAATGTTGAATTTAAAAATTGTTCTTCTGACATATTTAGCTGATGTACCGCTATGTAGTAATAATAATCTATGTTAAAATCCCTTATCTCTGTCTCTACTTTTGTTTCGACTGATTTTTTTTTACTTCTTTTTTCACTTGGAAATCTGATACATCTGTTAATTCTTGATTTAGTAAATCTAACGTTATATTACTTAATGTCTCAATCACTTGTATATTTATCAACATTTTGTTTTTAATGTCTTCTTCTGATAAATCCTTATTTGCCATGCACCTTAATATTGCTGGTAATTTTTCAAAATCATTTTCAAATGCATACTGATAAATGAGGAGAAATGCATTTCCATATTCTTTATGCATTTTTATTAAAGCATTAAAATCTAATTTAAACTCTATTTCCTCATTGTTTTCCATCTTTATTTTATAAATTTTTATTTCATTTACTAACATATTTCCTCCTAAAAAAGGCGGTTATACACCACCTTTTTATTCTTCTATCTTCTCTGTTGGAAGAACTACTGTTTTTCCCCATTTAGTTGCATGTGCTACCGAATCAAACCCAACATCAGAGGTTTTAACTGCGTGTTTCCAAATTCCATTTTCTAAAGGCATAAATGTACCTGATATTGGAACTGTCTGATACTCTGTTTTCCCCTCTTTTGTTTTTGCCTTATCCTCAGGAATACTTAATTTCCCTTTAAATAGTGTTAGATATTCTTTCACTCCCCCACTTAATGTTTTTTCCACCATCAATGCTATGTACGGAGCTTGGTCATCAGCACTTTCAATAATACCTCCATCGTTTGCTACTTTTTTCCCTAATAAGGTGACGTAATCATCAGTACTTAAAGAAGCAAAATCTAAAGTAACTTCTATTTCCCCTAAGGAATTTTCACTATCATAGAGTCTATTTTCTGCATAAATAGTTGCTGGCTCTTCTTTTGGAGTTACTGATATTTCTCGTAACCCTGGTAAATATTTAGCTTGTTGATAAGTAGGTGTTTCTCCATCTTGTGTTAAAATAGCATAGTATGCTTTTTCTACTCCTGTTGTAATTTTTCGCATTTTTATACCTCGCTTTCATAATTAAATCTTAGAATATAATGAAATAATTTCGTTTCTTCTTCGTATTTAGAACCACCATACGTTTTTGTAAATCCTTGTTCTTGCATAACTTGTTTTATTTTTTTAGCTATTTCTACATAATTTCCATCCGTAAAAATATCTATTTGAATATTATATCTTGTTTGAATTTCTTCATTTTCAGCATACATTGAACCTTCTTCTTCTAAGATTTCATATTCTACATATGGTGCTCTTGTATTATCTGGTGCTCTCAAAAGATATATCTTTTTTTCCACTAAAGTTGATATCCTTTCATCAAACAGTACCCTTCTTAGTATTTGTTCTATTTTTTCAACACCTCCTTAGCTATAAGCCTTACAGCTTTATCAGATGCCCCATCAACAGCTTTACTAAAAAATCCAATATGTTTTTTATTTTTACTCGATCCAAATTCATTTTCTATATCTTGCATTGTATCTCCCCTTATCTCAAAGCCTAAATTACCATCAAATCGTTTAATTTTACTTTTCCATCTCTTTTTCATATTCCCAGTTGCAACTGGAGAATTATCAATTACAGCTTGTCTTACTATTTCAGCACCTTCTTTTAATGCTGCTCTCTTCTTTTTATCAGAAATATTCATATCATCAAGATTTTCAAAAACATCTTCAAACCCCTTAATTTCAATTGCCATTATTAATCACCTGCAATTTAGCCTTTATTTTTAATTCTTTATTTAAATATTTAATATTATCAATTTCAATAATCTCGTATCTTTGACCTTTAAATAAAATAAAGCAATCTATATCAATGTTTTTATAATATCTCATATAAAAAACTGTCATATTTTCTGATATAGTTTGTTTACTATTTTCATACTCTTTGCCATAAAGATCATTAACATCTGACCAAACTTTTTGAAAAGTAACATATTCCTTTTGTGGAAAACCAGCTTTATCATAAGTTTCTTCTAATCTTTGAAACTCAATTCTATGTCTTAACCTTCCTGTATTCATATATTATCACCTTGAATATATTTAAGTTGAAGTATTATAGTATCTAACCCAAAAGCTATTTTACTCGCATTCTTTCCTACATTTTCAACTTCTCTATTTTCATACCAATGTGTAACTAATATTTTTATAGCAAGTTTGTAAAGTTGTTTACTATAGTCTTTATTTATACCTGCATTAGTCAGATACTCCTCAGCGCTAATTTTCAAACTTTCAATTAATAAATCCTCTTCTTCTCCGTCTATTCTAAGAAATAGTTTTAATTCTTCTAAATTCATAATTCACCTCATAATGAGAGAGTGAAATTAAATCTCACTCTCTGTAATAGCTTGTATGATATCAGCTTTTTTCGTTGTTGAGTCAATCTTTATTCCTCTGCTTTCTGCAATAGATTTTAATTCAATTACAGTAAGTGAATTATAATCAGTTCTTGCTCCTCCATTATCATTTAAAGATAGTATCGTTGGAGCATTAAGAGGGTATTACAGTAATATATCCATTAACTATAGCTTGACTATCTCTTATTGTTACATCTTCTCTTTCAATAGCTCTAAATAAAGTTAAATCTTCTTCATATGCATTCAATTCTCCAATTACTGCTACATCAGAAGTCTTAATATTCATTAACTGTCTATCCCAAAAAATAATACCTTCTTTTAAGTCTCCTACAATAAATGGTATTTTATTTGAGTTAGTAGGCATGTCATCATTAGGTACTACCTCTATTGGAACAATAGTCCCACCTGCACAAAGTCTCATCTCCATAGGATTAACTGGATTAGACTGCAATAAGTATTTACCATCTGCATCTTTTAAAGTATCTAAATATTGTAATCCATCATCATTCGTAATGATTTTACTTGTTGCTTTGAACGCCTGACCTAGTTTTACATTTAAAGTCTTTTTAATATCATCA
>CALWGN010000174.1 GCA_944380055.1 uncultured Lachnospiraceae bacterium | reverse complement strand
CTTCAAATTGAACTTTCCTCCAATTTATGCTAAAATTTAAGTGTCTTATTTGATAAGACGTTCTTCTGGACACCTTGAAATTTCCACACTCGAAGGTGTCTTTTCTTTTGCCTGTTTTTCTTCAATCTGTTGCATAAAGCGAATGCACGCTTTTTCAACAGTTTTTCTATCAGGCGGATGATCATAATGAATGGTTACTAAAACACCATTCAATTCAAATTCTTTTTTCATGTGCGACTCCTTTCTTTTATTGCTCACTTTCTAATTGATTTATGGTAATATTTATCTGCTAGAAAGCGAGGATCATAAATGAAATCAAATAAAAAACAAATAATGAAATTTATCCTTAAAAACGAACCTGTATTAACACAAACTATTGCTGATAAATTCTATAAATCTGATTATTACAAGGCCCATGTTGATTTAAAATTACTACAACAAGATGATTTAATAATGACCCATGAAGGAACATCCAATTATATAGAATTTTTCGAGCTTACAATTAAGGGGAAAGAATACTTGGATGTCTTTAAGGAAAAAACCTTTCGCTTTTATCTTCCATTAGTTATTTCTATTTTTTCTTTAATTGTTTCAACTATCGCTTTATTGACACAGTTTCATTAATGCCAAGATGGATACAATTAAAGCGATAATAGAAATAGTCAAAGTAATACAAAATAAAATTTCTTCCTCGTTATAATAGATCCAGTCTTTTATTTTTTTCTTCAATGTTTTACCTCCTTGGTCGTCCTTGAATAATTTACCCTCCTCCTTATGTGATATAATTACCTTGAAAGGAGGTATCAACTATGCGTAGAACGTATCCACCTTATAATGGAAAAAAATATTTATTAAATATGCAAACAAATGAATTACATGATTTAGATAACGAAACATCAAACTGTCAAATTGATAAGATATCTAAAACTCATGTCCACATGTTTGATACCTTGCAAGAAGCACAAATTTATTTGACTTTTGCGGGGAAACAATTAAATGGCTGTTATTGGTGCTTACATGCTAAAGATAAGGGGTAAGGAAACTTACTCTTTTTTTAGTCCGTTTTCAATCAGATCATCGCAAATTAAGTCATCAACTTTTTCAAATTTAATCTTTACATCCTTTGTTTTTTCTTCAAAAGCAATGTCAGTAATTGTTTTAATCATTTGCCATTGTCTATAATTAAGTTCTTCTATAAGTCTTAACAATGATTTTATTTTCTTTTTATCACCCATTTTCTTCACCTCCTTTTACACTCGCATTTCGTGAGTGTTCATTCAAAAAAAATTGAGCTCACTGAAACATTAAACAATTTTGCAATTTTAATCTTGGTTTCATCTCTAGGAATTCTTTCGCCAGTTTCATACATGGAAATTGTTGATGGAGATACATTAATTACACTAGCTAATATTTCTTGCGACATATTTTTGCTTTCGCGTAACTTTTTAATTCTTTTACCAATAGTCTTACTATCTGGCATTCATGATCCTCCTTTCTTTATATTACTCGCATTTCGTGAGTACACAATTATAATACATCCTCTTATTTACAATGTCAACACATTTTGTGATTTTTTTTCTTGAAATATTCACGTTTAGTGATATTATATATATAGGAGGATTTCATATGAGAGAGTTTAAAGAGGTATTAAAAGGATTAAGAGAAGAAAGAAGGCTTTCTCAAAAGGAATTAGCCGAGGATTTAAATCTTGGTATAAGTACAATCGGTATGTATGAAAATGGAAGCAGAATGCCAAAATACGATATCCTTGAACAAATTGCAGATTATTTTAATGTTGATATGAATTACTTACTCGGGAAAACACCTATAAGAAATAGTTATAGAGATGGTGAATTTTCTCAATGGGGCAATGATACTGCAAACCAAGAATACCTATCCAAGGATCCTGAATTACTTGCGCTTTATAACGAAATAAAAAACAGACAAGATATATATATTCTTTTCGATAAAACAAAAGATTTAGATCCAAAAGATGTAGAAAGTGTCTTAATGTTTGTTCAAACGATAAGAAAACAAAGAGGATTAGACGAATAGCAACATAAATAATGTCAATATATGATATAAAATGATACTGGAGTTGATACATATATGACATTTGAAGATTTTTGTTCATTAAATAACATTATTGTGGTTTATCACAATTTCACTACTAAGATTAGAGGTTTGTGTGTAAAGCAGGAAGATTACTATATAGTAGCAATCAATCCAAAATTTAGCAGTGCTTCTCAGAAAAAGACACTACAACATGAAATCATGCACATCATGCAAAATCATTTCTACTGTGATCCTTGTGAAGTAGAAGAATGTGAAAAAGAGATAAACCATATTATAAAAGATTACACGTTATATTTTGATGATACTTCTGAAGTATCTTTGAACTGGTAATCACACAAAACTGTGTTTACATAAATTTAAAGGAGGACATATTATGGATAACAAGTTTGGGCCCGATTGTATCGGAAATGTAATAAGAATCATTAGTAATACTGAATTGATCATAGATGTTGGTGAATATGATCTTACTGAAGGCGATAAAGTTCAGATTTATGAAGTAGGAGAAGAAATTTTTGATTTAAATGGTAACTCTTTAGGATTATATGAAAAGAAAAAAGCTACACTCGAGGTAATAAATACTACCGCTAATTATTCAATTTGTGCAAAAATTATTACTAAAACATCAAGCGGATTATTCACTACATTAGATCCTTTTCGTCCAGTAGAAAGAACAGAAAAGATTCCATTAAATGTAGATGAAAAAGATATCAAACCGTTAAATTTGAATGATGATCTAACAATTCATATAGGCGACCCAGTGAAAAAATGTTGATTTTATAATACAAATGAATTATAATGAAAAGGAACAGAAAGATCACAGCAAATGTGGTTAACAAAGCCTCCTTTTCATTACTGAAAGGAGGTTTTGCTTTATATGATTGAAGTTAATGATATTGAAAAAAATGGCTTTGAACAAAATGATATTGAAGATAATAATGTTGAAGAAAATACATCAGAAGCTATTGAAAATACTGAAAATATCGAAATATCAAATAGTGAATCAAAAATAGAATATGATAAACCTTTTAAAACTTATGATGAACAGATATCAATAATGCAAAGTAGAAATATTTTAATTAGCGATGTTTCTTTTACAAAAAATGCCTTATCCGATATTTCCTATTATACATTGATTAACGGATATAAGTCTGTATTTCCAATGGATAATGATAAATTTATATATCCAGTTAAATTCGATGAGCTATATATGTTGTATTATATTGACAATTCTTTAAATAACATTTTACTTAAATATATAATACATATAGAAAGATCTTTAAAAACAAAAATTGCTTATCGTATTTCACAAAAATATGGTGTAATGACTGATTTGAACGACTTGTCTAATACTAATGAAGATGATTATTTATTTCGTGACAATTATTTAGGAAATAAATTTAGAAATAATGTATTAGAAAGTATAAAAAATAGGATAAAAGACTCAAAAAATCTAAGTGTTCAGCATTACAGGAAAAACCATAATCACCTACCATGTTGGATATTAATGAATGATATACCTTTTGGATTATCAATTAAATTTTATCAAATTTTAAAATCAGATGATAAAGAATATATTTGTAATGAATTTATAACTTCTGATATCCTTACTATAGAAGAAAAAAAAGAATTCTTAACAAACTCATTAAACATATTGAAAGAGTATAGAAATGGTATAGCACATGGAAACAAAATATTTTCTAGTACAATAAAACAGCAACTTCCAAAAAGAAGTGTATTAAAGCTTTCTAATGGGTGTGTTAGTTTAAGCGATTATAAAAACGGAATAGGAAAAAACGATTTATTTGCAGTTATAATAATTATCATTTTTTTAACTAGAGACAGTACAAAAGATTTCTTTTTCAATGAAATTAATTCATTTCTCTTAAATTATGGACGTTATGATTATAATGGGAAAAACTTATATGAGTTATTATCATTACCCAATAATCTTATAAATCGTCTTATGAAATTAAAATAAAAACACCCGTAGGCGGCCACCAACGGGTGTGTATAGAAAAAGATTTACCTACCAAGTATAACTTTTTCTATACCCAATTTTACCAAAAAAGGAGGGTATTTACAAATGTTATTTATCAACTGCTTTTATAAATTGAATACATGCCTCTTCTATATCTTCTTTTTTAGGAAGATCATTATAATGAATGACTACAATAATATTATCTATCATCATTTCTATCGTTTTCATTTTTCTCCTGAATATAATGAGGGTGAGGTGAAAGCATGTCTGAATATTTGATGTACTTGAGAAAATCTCGTGCTGACTCTGAAAGTGAATCTGTTGAAGAAGTCCTTGCAAGGCATGAAAAGCAACTGCAGGAATATTCATTAAAAGAGATAGGCTATCGAATACCAGAAGATGATATTTATCGTGAAGTTGTTTCCGGTGAAACGATAGATGACCGTCCTCAAATCAATATACTGCTTCGTAGAATCGAAAATAAAGACATCAAGGGTGTTATTACCAT
>CALWGN010000173.1 GCA_944380055.1 uncultured Lachnospiraceae bacterium | reverse complement strand
TATTTCTTGACGCTTGATGTGCATAAAATGCTGCTTGTGTAGCATGATTTAAATTAACAGATGAAATAATTCCAATCTTATAATCCTTTTGCTTTTTTAGCTTTTCTGCAATTGTTTCATATTCTATTGAAAAATCTTCACTTACATTAATACTTCCACTCCATGTTTTATTACCTGTTGCAATTGAAGTTGCTGTTGAAGCAGAATCTGGCGCAAAGGAAGTACTATCATATGTTTGTGCCGAACCTGCTACATCAAAATTTAACATGGTAAGATTATTTTCACTTTTTAACACAGTTTGTTCTTCCCCATCAACAGTTACCTTTGTTTCATTTGCTTTGTCGCTTACTGCGCTTAGGTAATAATTCGTTAACTGAATTTGTGGATAACTCATTCCATCACCAATAAACATAAATATGTATTTTGGAACACTTACTTCCCCTTTTTCTGTTTGCGTGCTATTTCCTTGTACCTGGCTGCTATTTATAGCTTCCATCTGGCTATTATTTGTAGATTCTGCCTGATTGCTATCTGCTTTTGCAGAACCATTGGTGCTACAACCTGTAACTGTGGATAATATCATAGCTCCTATACATACTAGTGCTAACGCTTTTTTTCTCATAATTTTCCTCCTAATATTTGTTTTACAACACAATTTCATTATAAGAATGGGATGTAAAGTTCACTATCATATCTTTGTATAGATTTGGAAATATTTTGTAATTTTTATGTAAAAAAGACAGCTATAAGTTTTTTATAGCTGTCTCAAAAAATTCTATGAACAAATTTTGTTTATTTATTTATCTAATTATACTTTAAAACGGTATCCTACGCCCCAAATTGTTTCAATATATTGTGGCTTTGCTGTATCAAATTCAATTTTTTCACGAATCTTCTTAATATGCACTGTTACCGTTGCAATATCTCCAATAGATTCCATATCCCAAATTTCACGGAATAATTCTTCCTTTGTATACACATGATTTGGATTTTGAGCTAAAAATGTTAGCAAATCAAATTCTTTTGTTGTAAACGCCTTTTCTTCTCCATTTACATAAACTCGTCTCGCTGTTTTATCAATTTTAATACCACGAATTTCAATAATTTCATTTTCCTGTACTGCAGAGCCAATTAAACGTTCATATCTTGCCAAATGGGCTTTTACTCTTGCTACTAATTCACTTGGACTAAATGGCTTTGTAATATAATCATCCGCTCCTAAACCAAGTCCTCTAATTTTATCAATATCATCTTTCTTTGCAGAAACCATAAGAATTGGTGTATTTTTTACATCTCTTACTTTTTTGCAAATTTCAAATCCATCTACCTCTGGAAGCATTAAATCTAAAATTAATAAATCATATTCCTTTTCTAATGCAGCTTCCAATCCCTCTTTTCCATCATTTTTAATTTCTACTTCAAAACCACTTAACTCTAAATAGTCTTTTTCTAACTCAGCAATACTTACTTCATCTTCTATAATTAAAATCTTACTCATACATTACCTCCTGATATTTTCTAAGTACAAAATACATAATTGTACCTGTTCCCTCTCTACTTGTTGCCCATATTTTTCCACCATGATCTTCAATAATCTTTCTAACAATGGAAAGACCAATTCCACTTCCACCTTGTGAAGAGTTTCTAGAAGAATCTGTACGATAAAAACGCTCGAATATATATGGAATATCCTTTTGTGCAATTCCTTTTCCATTGTCTTCAATCTCTACTTGAATAAAATCTCCAACATCTTTAATTCGTATATTAATCTTACCTTGAGCCTTATCTAAATATTTGACAGAATTGCTAATAATATTATTAATGACACGCTTTATTTGTTCTGCATCTGCAATAATTACAATTCCTTTATCACAGTAATTATAGTATCCGAACTCTATATTTTTTGATTCTAAATCAAGTCCTAGCTCTTCTGCACAATCTCCAAAATAGCTTGCTACATTAATCTTAGAAAATGTGTATGGAATACGATTGGTATCAATCTTAGAATAGAATGTTAATTCATCTATTAAATGATCCATATCATTAGCTTTATTATAAATGGTACGAATATATTTGTCCATCTTTTCTGGCGTATCAGCTACACCGTCCATAATTCCTTCTACATACCCTTTAATAGCAGTAATTGGTGTCTTTAAATCATGAGAAATATTACTAATCAACTCTTTGTTATCTGAATCAAACTGTATTTTTTCTTCTGCCGACTCTTTTAATCGTTGTCTCATTTCTTCAAAATCGCTACATAGCTGACCAATTTCATCTTTTTCATTACCTTCAATAACAAAATTTAAATCTCCACTTTTAATTTTATGAGTGGCAGTTTTTAATGTATTTAGTGGTTTTAATATAGAACGATAAATCCACATTGTCATAGCTGCTGCTGTAAATATTAATACTAATATAACTGCAATAGTGATTTCTATAAATAATAACTTCATTTCTGGCATCCACTGATTGGTACCAGTGATTACAAATACACTTCCTCTAGCACCATCTGATGGAAAAAGAAAATCTTTTTGTTTTACAAATTTATCTCCGTTTTCGTCCTCTAACAAAATTCCATTACGCTCCTTATCCACTACTTCTTCATAAGGAGGCAATTTATTTAAAATAGAAGTAATACCTTCACTATTATAAATAATAATGTCATCTACTCGAACTGCGATACAAACTCCTTTTTTCATCAATTCCTGATCTAGTTCTGTTAAATAAGCAACATCTCGCATTTTTTCAGTATCTTCATCAATAATTGCTTCTATTTCTTCAAATATTTCCTTTGTAGAACGACTTAATAATTGTACTGGTGTATGCGTAAACATATCTGTACTTAGTTCTATATTATATGTTTGTTCTATTATACCTATTTGATAGTTTAATAAGCAACGTATTATAATTGCTACAAGTAGCATTGGTACAAATAAAATTGTGCAAAATGAAATGCACAATCTTGTCCTTAACTTCATTTTTCACTCCATCTTTCTATTAATTTTAGTTGTAAAACTCCCCTTCTACTTTGATATTTATAATTTTTTACATACTATAAATACTTTGTATTTATTATATCATGAACTTCGTTCATGATCTTGTCACATTCGCCAAATGCTTTGCGCTTGGCTCATTGTATTTATTATATCATAGTAAAGAGTATTTCACTCATTAAGAAAGATAGTTGTTTCTAAACTTTTTATAAAAAACAACTATATAACAACACCATTTTTCTATTAATAGATATTACTATTTCAGTTATTCTGTATAATATAATTCTATTATTTTAATTTACTGAAAATCAAGCGATTTCTTACTATCTGATTCGATTTCCATAACTTCCATTTCTTCCTTTGTTATTCCAAACGTTTCACCATATTTTAACCGGTAATTTGTAGAAGCTTTAATAAACAACTTTTTACTTTCTTTTATAACACACAGAAACTCCCCTTTATGTATATATTCAACATAAAGGGGAGTTTTTTATCTGAGAATTATAATAAAAAATAAAACATTCTCTTCATAATATAATTATTTTCTTTTATTAAAAGCAGATGGTACCCAAGGGCATCTTTCTTCTACTTCTTTATTGTATTGTTGTAAATCTTTCATTTGCTCAACAACATGAGGAAGATTCATTCTTTCTACCATTTGTTCAATAATAGAAATTCCTTCCTTAGCAAGTTCTTCTCTTACTTCTTCATTTGGAATCGCAGTTGTGCTCATATGATCTTTTGGATCTCCAAAATAATAACCAATGGCAGCACTTTGATATGCCAAACCAAAGATATCATCAAACTTGCTACATGTTTGTGGTTCTGTATGGGCATATTCTGTTGTTAGTGGAACATCTTCAATACGGTTTAACATTTTATATGCACCTACTGTAATTGCATGGAAACTATCCATTGACTTAAATAAATCTTTTACTGTTTTAAACATTTGCATTGTTAAATCCATATATAAAATTGGTACGCCAGTTTCATCATAAAAATCACGAACCATTGGACTGCATGTCATATGAGCTGGTCCATGAAAGCTAATATAAATTTGGCGCTTAAAGCCTTGGCGAAGCAGACTTTTTGCAACTGCAGTTAGATAATTAATTCCTTCTTTAATACTAACTTGCACAGTCCCTCTTCCACTAGCAGTAGCTCCTGCGTAGAAATATGGTAAACCAGTTAATACTAATCCATCACAAGCTTCTGCCATTTTAAGTGCATATGCTTCACTAATAGTGGTTTCAGAATCTAACGGGAATCCTCCATGCATTTCCACTGTTCCTACTGGTACAATAATAATATCATTACGTTGTAAATACTGTTCTACTTCTGAATTTAACATTTTAGGTAATATTCTTGTTCTCATATTATATCCTCCATTCTAAAACCTGTTTTTCAATAGTAATTCATTATAAACCAAAGACTCTTTGTGCATTTTTAAAACAAATACACTCATATGCATTTGTACTTAATTTACCCTCTTCTACCATTTTATCTAGCCATTTACCTAGTGGAAACTCCATATCTGTATTTACCATATCTGTTCCAAAAAATAGGCGGTCATAAAAGGCTTCTAAAAATTGTAATCCAAACTGCTCATCTCTCATTATAGCACATCCGCCACTGTTGGCTGATAAATCTCCATATAAATTTGGATAGGTTTCAAATAACTCTACAACCCTTCCTCCCTTTATTACAGGGCCTTTCCCCCATTCCATTCTTTCATCTGTAGACGAACTAGAACTTTTGCTAATTTCATGCCAAAATGGTTGACTATGTCCAATAAATATTAAATTTGGATATCTTTTTAAATTTTTTTCTAATAGAGGTAATCTAGGTTCGTCCACAATTCCATATTCATACCCAACTTTTGGACTCATATGAAATAATACAGGTAATCCTAGCTTTTCTGCGGACTGGAAAATACGCTGAATTATAGGATCCTCCATAGAACGATTTATCATTAACTCACCAATTCCTACCGCCCCTTGTTGCTTATATAACGCCAATCTTTCATATATACTTTCTAAATCTCTATCATCTACATTACACATCCAACCATAAGTGTGTGGAAAATGCTCTGCTATTTTTCTACATTCTGATGTAGTTATTCCTAAACCAGAATCGCTTTCACCACTAGCAAGCACAATTCCCTTCTCAATTCCTAGACTCTTTAGATGTGGTATCATATGCTC
>CALWGN010000172.1 GCA_944380055.1 uncultured Lachnospiraceae bacterium | reverse complement strand
GCAGCAATTTCTTCTACACTATGAATACCAAGTTCAATGTTTGCTAGCTGTAACGCCTTGTATGCTCTTGTAAAGGTAGAGTCAATTTCAGACTGAATGGAAGAAGCTTCTTCAATAAGATGAAATAATTCTTGAATTAAAATATTTCTCTTTTTATCCATTAAGTCATAACCTTGAGTGGCAAGAGCAAGAGAGTTTTTAGCCGCCATCAGATTACTTTTGGTAGGAAACTCATTTGGTTTCATAGGCTACCTCCTTAATAAATTGAATTTTAAAACAATAAGAAACAAGTATTAATAATCTAAAATGTCTTCTACTTTTTCAGTAGGAACATAATATTCATCTAATAGTTTTGTATCAATACGGTCAAGTTCTTCTCTTGGAAGTAATCCAAGTAATTTCCATCCAATGGTTAATGTATTAATAATAGTTCTGTTTTCATCTTCTCCTTGACCTACAAATACTTGTTCAAAAGCCTTACCAAATGTTAAGTAGATTTTATCAAGGTCAGATAGTTCATCTTCTCCGATAACACTTGCTAACGCTCTTGCATCTCCAACCTTTGCATAACTAGAGAATAACTGGCTAGAAACATCTTGATGGTCTTTTCTTGTATAGCCTTCCCCGATACCGTCCTTCATCAAACGAGAAAGAGATGGTAATACGTTAATTGGAGGGTAAATAGATTGACCAAATAATTCACGGTCTAATACAATTTGTCCTTCTGTGATGTATCCTGTAAGGTCAGGGATTGGATGAGTAATATCATCATTTGGCATAGTAAGAATTGGAATCTGTGTTACAGAACCAGAACAACCAGCTACAATACCTGCACGTTCATAAATAGTTGCAAGTTCACTATATAAGTAACCTGGATAACCTTTTCTTGAAGGAATTTCTCCCTTAGAAGAAGATACTTCACGCATGGCTTCAGCAAAAGAAGTCATATCTGTTAAAATAACAAGAATGTGCATTCCTTTTTCAAAAGCTAAATATTCAGCAACAGTAAGAGCAAGTTTTGGAGTAATTAAACGTTCTACTACTGGATCGTTAGCAAGATTTAAAAACATAGCAACGTGGTCACTAACACCACTTTCTTCAAATGTACGGCGGAAAAATTCAGCAACATCATATTTTACACCCATAGCGGCAAATACGATAGCAAATTGTTCACCATCTGCATTATCTCCAAGAGAAGCTTGCTTTACAATTTGAGCAGCTAACTTATCGTGTGGAAGCCCATTTCCAGAAAAAATAGGTAACTTTTGTCCACGAATTAAGGTAGTAAGACCATCAATAGCAGAAATACCAGTACGAATATAGTTACGAGGATATTCTCTTGATACAGGATTTAATGGTTGACCATTAATATCTCTTTTTTCTTCTGCTACAATTGGACCTAATCCATCAATTGGTTGACCTAATCCATTAAATGTACGTCCTAATACATCAGTAGATAAGGCAACTTCCATTGGATGTCCAGTTAATTTTGTATGAGTATTTACAAGAGACATATTTTCTGTCCCTTGAAATACTTGAACGACTGCTTTATCTTTATAGCATTCAATAATACGACCAAGTTTTTTTTCTTTTTTATCAACAGCAATTTCTACGATTTCATCGTAGGCAGCATCTTGAACACCTTCTAAGGCGATTAGAGGGCCGTTAATTTCACTTAAACCTAAATATTGAATAGACATAAATAATTCCCTCCTTATGCGTTTTCAGCTAATACAGCGTTGTAATAATCATCAATAGCTTGTTTATAACGGTCAAATGCATTTAAATCAGCGTTAGGAACGTCGTATTTAATTGCAATTACCTTTTCAAAAATGTCATGTTTACGAAGAAGGCTCATAGGCATTCCCATAGTAACAAGAGCACGAGATTTTTGGTATAAGTATAAAATTGTTTCCATCATTTTCATTTGCTTTTTCATTGGAACACAAGTATCTTCTTTATGGAATGCATTTTGTTGTAAAAATCCAAGACGAATTACTCTTGCAATTTCAAGAACAAGCTTTTGATCATCAGGTAATACGTCAGAACCAATTAATTTTACAATTTCCATTAAAGAACTTTCTTGGTTTAATAAAGCAACAAGTTGATTTCTACAATCAATAAAGTTTTTATCTACGTTGTTTGCATACCAAGGAGCTAAATCACTTAGATATTCACTATAAGATGTTAGCCAGTGGATAGCAGGGAAATGTCTTGCGTAAGCAAGAGATTTATCAAGTCCCCAGAAACAACGAACGCAACGCTTTGTATTTTGTGTTACTGGTTCAGAGAAGTCACCACCTTGTGGAGATACTGCACCGATAATAGAAACACTTCCTTCTGTTCCGTTTAAGTTTTGCATCATACCAGCACGTTCATAAAAGGCAGATAATTTAGATGCTAAGTAAGCTGGGAAACCTTCTTCTGCGGGCATTTCTTCCAAACGACCAGATAATTCACGAAGAGCTTCTGCCCAACGAGAAGTAGAGTCAGCCATAATGGCAACGTGATATCCCATGTCACGATAATATTCTGCTAATGTTAAACCTGTATAGATACTAGCTTCACGAGCAGCAACTGGCATATTTGAAGTATTGGCAATTAAAGAAGTACGAGCCATTAAAGGATTACCAGATTTTGGGTCTACAAGATTTGAGAAATCTTCTAGAACTTGAGTCATTTCGTTTCCACGTTCTCCACAACCGATATAAATAATAATATCAGCATCAGACCATTTTGCAATTTGGTGCTGTGTCATAGTTTTTCCAGTACCAAAACCTCCTGGAACAGCAGCAGTACCACCTTTTGCAATAGGGAAAAGAGTATCTAGAATACGTTGGCCAGTCACTAATGGCTTAGACGCTGGATAACGTTTACTTGTTGGGCGTGGCACACGAATTGGCCATTTTTGAGTCATAGTTAAAGGAACTTCTTCTCCGTTATCTAATTGCAATGTTAAAAGAGGAGTATCAATTGTATATTGACCGTCTTCTACAACATTTAAAACAGTTCCTTCCATATTAGGAGGTACCATAACCTTATGAACGATAGCAGATGTTTCTGGAACTTCTGCTATAATAGTTCCTGGATAAAGGTGTTGACCTTTTTCTACTACAATATGTGTATCCCAAAGTTTACTTCTATCAAGTGAATCTACACTAACTCCACGATTAATGTAAGCTCCACCATCTTTTGCAATTTCACTTAAAGGGCGTTCAATCCCATCAAAAATATTATTTAAAATACCAGGTGCTAATGTAACAGAAATAGCACTTCCTGTAGAAATAACTTCTTCTCCTGGCTTTAATCCAGTTGTTTCTTCATATACTTGGATAGTAGTTTGGTCTTTATCCAATCGAATAACTTCACCAACAAGTTTTTCTTTTCCAACATATACCATTTCACCCATGCGAAGGTCTGTTTTTCCTTTAATATATACAACTGGACCATTAATTCCATAAATAATTGGTTTATTTAACATGAGAGATACCTCCAGTAAATCTAAAATTTTCTTTTGCTTCTTCTAGCTTTGACTCAAAAGAGTTATCAATTAAAATATTATGATTTGGTAAGACCGCTCTTGTTCCACCACCAAAAGAATATTGACTAATTGTTAAGCTAATTCCAGTTGCATTTTGAAGATAGAATTGTCTGTTTTCATCTGCTGGATCTAAGTAGACAATCATTTCTTCATCTTCTGTAAATTTATTTGCAAATGCTTTTGCATCATTAATTTGTTTTACTAATAAATTTGTATATGCATCTGTTGACATATATTGTTCTAATAAATCATTTACTTCAACAAATAACTTTTCGGTAAGTTCTGATTCCTTTTTACTAAGTTTTCTTTTAATACCTAATTGAGCTTGCGCTAATTGTTTATTGCCTTCACGATGGATATGTTCTTGTTCCATCTTTATTTCTAGGTTCGCTTTTCGTTTTCTATCTGCTTTATGTTCCTCAAAAATTTTATCTAAGGCAACTGTATAATCTTCAATGATTTGATTACTTTCTTCTCTAGAACGTTCCATAGAAGATTGTAAAAAGTGTTGTAATTTTTCTTCTGTTGTCAAATCAATCACCGTCTTTTTATAGTTTTAATCCGATAGCTTCTCTAACGTAGCTAGTAATAAAATCTGGTTTACGTCCTGTTCCGTGTCTGTCAGGAACTTCAATAATAAGAGGAAGTTTTGTGGCTAGCTTAATGCTATTTACTACGTCAGGAAAATCTCTTCCAAACTTTTCTGTAATAAGTAATATACCAATGGATTTATCAGCAACTGCTTTTTCCATTGCTTCTTTTAATTCTTCTTTTTCATGCACGACACATCCTTCTACACCGACAAGACGCATTCCTGTATATGTGTCTACATTGTCACTAATTAAATACATCTTCATAAGAAAACAACCTTTCTTATTTATAATATAGTTTTTCCGTTAGGAATTAACCGACAGCTTATGTAAGCTGTCGGTTAGTTAAAAATTATAGTTTACTTAAAATCATAAATGAAATAATTAATCCGTAAAGAGCAACCCCTTCAGCTAACCCGATGAAAACAAGAGATTTACCAAAGATAGAAGAATCTTCACTAATAGCACCTAAAGCAGCGCTAGCAGCACTAGCAACGGCAATACCACCACCGATACAAGATAAACCTGTAACTAAAGCAGCACCAATATATCCAAGACCTGTAGCAAGAGAAGCACTTTCGCTAGCAGCTACGTCAGCAGCTTGTGCGCTTCCACCAAACATCATAATAGCGGCAATTGTCATTGTTCCAAAGAAAAGAACAGAGTTTAAACCGATAGTTGCTTTATAACGGTTTCTTTTCTTTTCTCCAAGAAAATAAATGCTAAATGGAACTACAATACTTAATAATAATGCAATAACTAAAGTAAATTTTACTAACATAGACATAATAACGTCCTCCTTAAAGTGAATTCATATAAGTTTATTAATAATAATGTTATTTTTCATTTGTATTTAAGCTAGAGTATGGCTTAAATTCTCGTCCAGTTCCTTTATAGAAACGGCTAAATAATTCATAGTATTCTAGACGAAGTACTTGAATACCTACAACTAGTCCTTCTAGACCACATACGAATAAGTTTCCTAATACAATAACAATCCAATTTGGTGTAGCACCGTTTTCAGCACCAGCAAGCATTAAAACAACTTCCATCATAGAAGCATGGCTTACTGCAAAGGCACCAATACGGATAAAGGATAATGTATTGGAAAAATAGCTAAGTAATACTTCAAATAATTCAAAGAAACATTGAGCAATTGTCATACCAATACCGCCTTCTTCTTTGCTATGATGTTTGGAAAGCTTATGTTCAATTGGCTCCTTACAAGCAATTAAAATAAGTGGAATAACAAACATAACAATAATTACAGCAGTAGCAGGAAGTGTTTTGCCCGCCATAAGTAGTCCAATTATTAATACAGCAGAACCGTAAAATGCAAAGCCTGCAAGCCCATTGGTATCAAAAATAGTAGTTATTTTATCTTTGTTACGAATACTATTTATAATATTAAATAGCATTGTTAATAAAATAAGTCCCATACCAAAGCCAATGGCAACGACAAAAACTGTATTTAGCTTTCCAATAAATGGAACATTAGACATAGCAGATACAGGATGTATCCATACAGCATCAATCACATTCTCAAATCCAAATACACTTCCAAACATAAATCCGAAGAAGGTTGAGAAAATACCTGCGTATCCGATAATTGCCCCTAAATCCCACTTTTTAAAGTGATAAATGGAGAATCCTAGTATAACTAATAAAAGTCCTTGCCCTACATCTCCAAACATCCAACCAAAGATAAATGCATATGTTAATGCTACAAATACCGTTGGGTCAAATTCGTTATAGGAAGGAAGCCCATACATTCTTACAAACATTTCAAAAGGCTTAAATATCTTCCAGTTACGTAATTTTGTAGGTGGCTTACTAAAAATCTTTGGATGCTCATCTTCTCCAATACAATAAACATCTTCATCATTATCAAGCTCTTTTTTAAATTCAATTGCTTGTTCCTTGGTCATCCAACCACATAAAATATAAAATGTTGTATGACTTTCTGTTAAAGCAGCCATTTTACGAATATCAAAATTATGGGATAATATACTTAATTTCATATAAGCAGAGTATAATTTTGATTTTGCTGCTTCAATTTTCTCCATACGAATATGAGTTGCTTGAGCAATTTTTGTATTTAAATCAATAATTTGTTGTTCTAATTTTTTTGCTGCCTCATCAGCAGTTCCTTCATATTCATCTGGAAGATAAATACGTTCAAAATGCATAGATTTATAAACAGCATCAATTTGGGAGGACTCTGAGGCAGGCACAAAGCAAACTCCCCAAACATATGTATCATCACTATGGCATCGATAAAATACTGTGTTTAGTGTGTCATAAACGTATTTATCAAATTTTTCAATATATTCTTTGGAAATTCGACCAAAACGGAATTTTACTGCTTTAAAATGTAAAATTTCTGATACATCAAAGTTTAATTCTCGGAATGGCTCAATAGTAGCAAGAGATGTTTTTAAACGATTTCTTTCTTGCTCTAAGGAACTAGTTTCTTCTTTTAAAAGGTTAAATTCTTTGTTTAAATCAGTAACAATTTGAATTGCTTCCTCATTTGTAATAGATTCATCATAAGCCTCATCAGAAACATCTACAAGACGGATAAGTTGTGTCGCTCGGGTAAACAATTGTTTATATGGGTTTGTAGAGATATACGGCTTTAAGTCTACAACGTCTTTTAATTCTGTTAGGGCATTCTCTAGATGAATTTCATATTTTGTCAGATAGGTGTCGATGACTCGATCAAAGTCGTTTTCCGGTCCCATAATACTGACAAATTGCATTTTTTCAATCAATGATATTCACCCCCTATATTAAATTTTTGCTGTGTATTGAGCAATTTCTTTTGGCGTTAATCCATAACGAATACCTTCTATAATAGTTGTAATTCGGAATATTTCATATTCCTTTAAATACAAATAGCAATTGATTGAGGCAATAGAATACGGATTTCTTTTACTAGAGGTTAAATAAATCTGCTCTAATAAGTTCATATAGAGTAGTTCGATTGATTGGCTATCAAAGGAGTCCTCTATATATCGCTTACCATAGTAAGTATTTTTTAAAATAGCTTGCAACTCTTCTGTTGTATTTGCTTCTACCATAGCAGAAATTGTTTGAGGCTTTAATTTATAATTCACAGGAATAATTAAAGCATAAATTTCTGCAGGTGTTAGATGATAATTTTTTTTAGAACGATAAATCCACTGAACATTAAGTAAATCCAACTTATGTCCAAAATTGTGTGTAATAACGTCTAATTCTTTTCCTTTTAAGACTTTGTCTTTTTCCTTCCACATGTATGAGAAGTAATATAAGTCTAATCCCATTTCATAATCAAAAAGAGTTTTAGAATTACTTTCATGAATCATAGTTAAAGGTTTATAATATCTAGTATTTCTTAGGCACTCGATAAATTCATTCAGTGAGGAACAGTTTCCTAATTTTATAATATCAATTTGAGAGTGCTTTTTAAAGAAATCTTCAAATAAAGGAAGTTGAATTGTTAGTTCCGAATTAGAATAGGCACTTCGTAAACAAATTTTTAATACAGAAATTTCATAATGGACAAAAAATAAATCCATAAATTTTCTCTGTTTCATATTTGCAAAACGATATAACTTAGAGTAGTCATGATATAAAGAATTTGTTAGCAAAGATTCTATTTGGCTTCGGTGTGTTTCTTTTTCATCTAAATGAGCAAATAGCTGGGAGTATGCAGGTTGTTGCTTTAAAAAAGCAAGACCATCACTAACAGATGGCATTGCACTTAATTGTTCATATTGTTCTTTGGTAATTAAATGCTTGTGCATAGCACGAATTTTAGTCGTAATGCCACTGTATGAAAGTAAATTTCCCATGAAATCACTCCTTTATTCATTGATTAATGATTGAAAAATTATTTGAGCTAGCTCAATATGTTTTTCTTCATACTCTTTTTCTAGGGCTTGTAAACATTCGGTAGTTTTTTCTTCTTGAGTTTTTAAGTCCAATGAAATTTGTTCGTGAAGTTGTTTTTGCAATGCCTTAATAGTGGCAGCAGTTTCTTTTTCTACTGATTCATCAAAATCACGAATTTTTTGTTCCATAGCAAGAGAAAGTTCTTTTTTCTTTACATCTACAGAATCCATGATAGAGGATGCAGCAGATTCTATTTCTGATAATCTTTTTAATACATGCTCCATAGCATGACCTCCTAAATCTAAAGATTTTATAATATTGCATTTCCATATCATACACCTTTTCAATAAAAAAGTCATCGTCATAATGTCAAAATTTTAATAAGAATTACTGGAAAATATTGTGTATAATAACTTAAATTAACAAAAAATTAACACAGACTGAGAAATGGAATACAAAATATTAATTGCTTCCTTTTCAAATAATTTATGATATAGTAATTATGAGAAAATGACTTGTAACAATGACAATAGGCGTGTACAATAATATAGGAAAAAATAAAGGTTATAATAAAGGAAAAGGAAATAGAAAATGAGATTAAGAAATGTAAAAGGTGCAAAAGAGGCAATGATAGAAAGCCCTTATGTAGTAAATGAACCAAAAGAATATAAGGGAAAATGGAAGGAAGTATTTAAAAATGAAAATCCTATTTATATAGAAGTAGGAATGGGAAAAGGAAACTTTATTACTACACTTGCAAAACAAAATCCAAATATTAATTATATTGGTATTGAAAAATATTCTTCTGTATTAATTCGTGGCTTAGAAAAAAGAGCAGAAGTAGAAAAAGAAGAACATATAACTCTTAGCAATTTAATGTTTATTCGTATGGATGCTGAGGAAATTGAAGAAGTCTTTGATAAGGAAGAAGTAAGCCGTATTTATTTGAATTTTTCCGATCCATGGCCAAAGGATAGACACGCAAAAAGAAGATTAACTTCTACTACATTTTTAAAAAGATATGACAATATATTAAAAGCAGATGGAGTAATTGAATTTAAAACAGATAATATATCGTTATTCCATTTTTCCCTAGCATCGGTAAAAGAAGCTGGTTGGAATTTAGTTGCAAGTACAGAGGACTTACATCATAGCCCAATGAATGAAGGAAATGTTATGACAGAATATGAAAGAAAATTTTCTTCTATGGGAAATCCAATTTGTAAATTAGTTTGTAATAGAAGCAATTAATAGCTTAGAATAGGAAGTAACTGTCGCATATCGAAAAAATTTTTCATATATTTATACTATCAATTAATATTTGGAGGATATATGAAAAGAAAATTAGGGCTAAGGGAAAGTTTAGAAAGAGCAACTTATGATAAGGTAGCATTTCAAAAGAAAATGATACAAATTAAAAAGGGTATGGAAGAAGTCAGTAGCGTATTAGAAAAACCAAAGAAAAAAGAAAAATAAAGAAACAATGAAATATGTTATTTTTTTCACAAAATAAATGTTTTGTATTTTCTTTTTTTATAAAATCAGTTATAATAAAGAAGAAAAGTAACTTAAAGATAATTTTAAATTATAATTTTAATAATGGAGGAAAAGATGATGTTAGTTTCAGCAAAAGAAATGTTACAAAAAGCAAAAGAAGGCAAGTATGCTGTTGGACAATTTAATATTAATAACTTAGAATGGACAAAGGCAATTTTACAAACAGCTCAAGAGTTAAATTCTCCTGTTATCTTAGGTGTTTCTGAAGGTGCTGGTAAGTATATGGCAGGATATAAGACTATTGTTGGAATGGTAAATGGTATGATTGAAGGATTAGGAATTACTGTACCAGTTGCACTTCACTTAGATCATGGTAGCTATGAAGGATGTTTAAAGTGTGTAGAAGCAGGATTCTCTTCAATTATGTTTGATGGTTCTCATTATCCAATCGAAGAAAACGTAGAAAAAACAAGAGAACTTGTTAAGATTTGTGAAGAAAAGGGAATGTCTTTAGAAGCAGAAGTTGGTTCTATTGGTGGAGAAGAAGATGGAGTAGTTGGTGCTGGTGAATGTGCAGATCCTATGGAATGTAAGCAAGTTGCTGACTTAGGAGTTACAATGTTAGCAGCTGGTATCGGTAATATTCATGGAAAGTATCCAGCAAACTGGAAAGGTCTTAGCTTTGAAACATTAGAAGCTATTAGTGAACAAACAAAGGATATGCCACTTGTATTACATGGCGGAACAGGTATTCCAGCAGATATGATTAAGAAGGCAATTTCTTTAGGTGTCGCTAAGATTAACGTAAATACAGAATGTCAATTAGCATTTGCAGAAGCTACTCGTAAGTATATTGAAGCTGGCAAAGACTTAGAAGGAAAAGGATTTGATCCAAGAAAGTTATTAGCACCAGGTGTAGAAGCAATCAAAGAAACAGTAAAGGAAAAAATGGAACTTTTCGGTTCTGTAAATAAGGCATAATTAAGGGTTGAGTATGAAGAAAAAATCGAAGAAGAAGACAACTATTGGATCTATTATCCGTGGCGCTATTTTTATTGTTGCTTTAGTTGTATTTTGTTATTCTGGATTTCAGCTATATCAAATATTTACAAATTATAAAAAAAGTATTGATGAATATAATGATATTAAAAATCAAGTACAGTATACAGTAGAAGGAACAGGCGAAGAAGAGGAGTTTCCATCTGAGATTTTTATTAACGGTGTATCTTTAAATGAATTGCTTGGAAAAAGATATGAATTTGATTTTGATAAATTGTTAAAAATGAATTCAGAGGTAGTTGGTTGGATTAATATTAAAGGTACAACTATTGATTACCCAGTTGTGCAAACAACAGACAATGAAAAGTATTTACGACAAACGTTAACAGGAGAGTTTAACAATGCAGGCACAATTTTTGTAGATGCATATGTAACAAATCCATTTGTAGATAGAAATACCATTATTCACGGTCATAATCAAAGAAGCAAGCAAATGTTTCACGATTTGATTTACTATGATGATATTGCATTTTATGAAGAACATCCTGTTATTGTCATTTATACTCCAACAGAAACAAAGGTATACCAAATATTTTCTGCATATAGTCATAGAAGCGAGGCAACGCCATATCAGCTAAGTTTTGCAAGTGATGAAGAGTATGAAAATTGGCTGAATCAATTAGTATCAAAGTCTGTTATTGATACAGGTGTGTCTGTTAGTGCAAGTGACACAATTATTACGTTGTCTACGTGTACCAATGACTGGGAAGATGAGCGATTTATTGTTCATGCAAAAAGAGTATACTAATAATATTATTTGATACATTGACCTATAATTATTATGTAGAAGAAAAAATATATAGATACTAAAAATTTACTTGCACTTTTAATAAAAATAGTGTATTATATCGTTGAGCGGATAATCTCCGGTATAGAAAAAAATGACGAGGACAAGGGCGTTCCGCAAGGTAGCGTTCCTGTCCTCTTTTTTGTATAATAGAGTATTTATTTTGACATTACATGGTACTCTATTATTGAGAATATAAGCACTTAGTGTTTATTATATTTGCGTATTTGCACATTTGCACATTTGCCATTTGCATATTTGCATATTTGCACATTAAAATTAAGGAATGAGAGGAATGAATGTATGAGTGAAAAAGTCAATGTAACCAAGATTTTTGGTCAAAATGTATTTAATGATACAGTAATGAGAGAACGTCTTCCTAAGAAGATTTATGCCGCTTTAAAGCAAACGATAGAAAATGAAAAAGAATTAGATCCATCTATCGCTGATAGTGTTGCACACGCAATGAAAGAATGGGCAATTGAAAAAGGAGCAACACATTATACACATTGGTTCCAACCATTAACAGGGGTTACAGCAGAAAAGCATGATTCCTTTATTTCCGCACCAAGACCTGATGGAAAGGTTATTATGGAGTTCTCTGGAAAAGAATTAATAAAAGGAGAGCCAGATGCTTCTTCTTTCCCATCTGGTGGATTAAGAGCAACTTTTGAAGCAAGAGGTTATACTGTATGGGATTGTACATCTCCAGCATTTGTAAGAGAAGATGCAGCAGGTGCTACACTTTGTATTCCAACTGCATTTTGCTCTTATAAAGGGGAAGCATTAGATAAAAAGACACCACTTCTTAAATCTATGGAAGCGGTAAGTAGAGAAGCACTTCGTATTGTTCGTTTATTTGGAAATACAGAAGCAAAGAAAGTAGTGCCATCTGTTGGTCCAGAACAGGAATATTTCCTTGTAGATAAAGAAAAGTATTTACAAAGAAAGGATTTAATTTTTGCAGGTCGTACACTTTTTGGGGCTATGCCACCAAAGGGACAAGAATTAGATGATCACTATTTTGGTAGCATTCGTGAGAGAATAGCTGCCTATATGAAGGATGTAAATGAAGAGTTATGGAAGCTTGGAGTATCTTCAAAGACACAACATAATGAAGTTGCACCAGCACAACATGAATTAGCTCCAATTTATGCACAAGCGAATGTAGCAGTAGACCATAATCAATTAATTATGGAAACATTAAAGAAAATAGCAGATCGCCATGGATTACATTGTTTATTACATGAAAAGCCATTTGCAGGAGTAAACGGCTCAGGAAAGCATAACAACTGGTCATTAGTAACAGATAATGGAGTAAATTTATTAGAACCAGGAAAAACTCCTCATGAAAATATACAGTTTTTATTAGTATTAACTTGTATTTTAAGAGCAGTAGATAGACATGCAGATTTATTACGTGAATCAGCAGCAGATCCAGGAAATGACCACCGTTTAGGTGCAAATGAAGCTCCACCAGCAATTATTTCTGTATTCTTAGGAGAACAGTTAGAAGATGTATTAGGTCAGCTTATTAGCACAGGTGCAGCCACTCATTCTAAACAAGGTGGTACATTAAATACAAGTGTAGCTAGCTTGCCAAATGTAGCAAAGGATGCCACTGACCGTAATCGTACATCACCATTTGCATTTACAGGAAATAAATTTGAATTCCGTATGGTAGGTTCTAGAGATTCTATTGCAGAACCTAATGTTGTATTAAATACCATTGCAGCAGAAGCATTCTGTGAAGCAGCAGATATTCTAGAAAAGGCAGACGACTTTGATATGGCTGTACATGATTTAATTAAGCAATATGCAGCAGAACATCAAAGAATTATTTTCAATGGAAATGGATACTCAGAAGAATGGGTAAAGGAAGCAGAAAGAAGAGGATTGCCAAATATTACTTCTATGGTAGATGCTATTCCAGCATTAGTTACTAAAAAGGCAGTTGAGCTATATGAACGATTTGGTATCTATACAAAAGCAGAATTAGAATCTCGTGCAGAAATTCAATACGAAGCTTATGCAAAGCAAATTAATATTGAAGCAAGAGCTATGATTGATATTGCAAGCAAGCACATTATTCCAGCAGTAATTAAGGCAGTAAATACAGTTGCTTGCTCATTAACAAATGTAACAAATGCTTGTAAAGAAGCAGATGTAAGTGTGCAAAAGGAATTGTTAATAGAAACATCTGATTATTTAAGTGAAACAAAGGTAGCCCTTTCTAGATTAATAAAGGCAACAGAAGAAGCAGCAGCTATATCAGATGCAGAGGAACAAGCACATGCATATCATAGAAATGTAGTTCCTGCTATGGAAGCACTTAGAACACCAGTTGATAAATTAGAAATGATTGTGGATAAGGCAATGTGGCCAATGCCATCTTATGGAGATTTATTGTTTGAAGTGTAAAAGGTTGTAAAATATATTAATATAAACTTATATGCAATGGATGATTTATCTATATAGTATACTATGATTATTGTAGTAATTGCTATAACAAGTAAATTAGGAAGGAGGAGTATATGAAACGACATTTTTCAAATTCTGCTATTATACTTTTTTTCTGTTTTATGATGGGAGCGATTATTATGGCAGATTGTGTAACGGCAGTAGGATATACCATAAAGCAGAGAGGGATTGCCACCCATTTTTCAGAACATACCATTCGATTTACCATTTTACAAGCGCAAATTCCAGAATCTTTTTTACATGAAGAATTAGAGCGCTTTTTAGAGGAATGTCAAACAGATATTATTCTTGCAAAGGATATTACAAGTAAAAATGGTGTGGAATTATACATAAATCAAGGGGACTATTTTAGTACAAATGGACAGCAATATGGAGTTTGGCTTTCCAAAGAGCGGTATGATAGTTTTAAGAAGGAAAACAGCTCCTCCTTTCTTTATAATAATCAGGAATATCATGTATTAGGAAGTTATAAAGAAAAACTTAGTAAGGATTTTGTAATAGATATGAGAGGAGAATTAAGACGAGATTCTTCGTTTGCCATGTATGGCATATACTATTTGGATTGTAAGGAAAATACAAAAGAAGTTTACAATCAACTAGTGGCAGCAATTCAGCAAAAAAATCCATCCGCTCAAATTATGTTAGAGGAGGAGCAAGCCACTGGATATTTATTTGCTAGAATAATGAAAACAGAAGACTCTATCTATTACCTTCTTCAAATGGGATTGCTTTTATTTTTGAATATTATAAATTTTAGCAATATTGTAGGTTATTGGACAAATGCAAGAAAGAGAGAGTTATTTGTACGAAGGTTAACAGGTGGAACGATAAAAAGTGTGTTTTTTGATATGATAACTGCTTTTATGGGAGTTATAGTAACTGCAATTTTTATGGGTTGCATTGTAGGTGGAATTGTAGGTTCATATCTTATGCCTGTTACTATAGAAGGAATTTTTATGGGAATTGGAATTAGTGTGTTACAATGTATACTATTATTATTGTTATCTTCAATTGTTCTCTATAAAAATATTCGTATCCCTATTATTGAGTTAAAAAAAGAACAGTAAACAATAGGTTTAGAAAGTTTGTTTAAAATATTTAAGGTGGAGATGCTATGGTACAATTAAAATACGCATGGAAAGAATTAGTAAAAAAGCCTGGAAGATATCTTCCTCTTTATATACAAATAATCGTATCTATTTTATTATTTTCCTTTATTGTAAAAGAATTTTATACAATGAATCAATTTAGTAGTCGGCTAATGTCTTATACAGAGCATAAAAATATTTATATATCAAATCTACAATCGGATGTTGTAAAGCTTATGAATGAATTATCGTCAGAAACTGGTGAAAGCCGTTGCAAGGAATTATATAATTTTACGTTACAGAGAGGAACGGTATATATACAAATGCCAGTGACAATTAGAGTTTCCCCAAAAATAGAAGAGCATATATTAGCCGTAAACGATGGTTTTTGCAACTTATATGAAATGAAGATAAAAGAAGGACGAATGTTTTCAAAACAGGAGCTAGATGGAATATTACAAGATGATATTGTTCCAGTTCTTGTAGGTGAGGAAAAGGCAAAAACATATCCTATTGGTACAGTGTTTGAGAGTATTACAGAAGATAAAATTACATTTGAGGTAATAGGAGTTATTGACAATCAATCTTTTTATTTAAATCCTGCAATTCAGCGAGGGGTTAGCTATTTTACAGAGGAAATGGTTATGCCTTGGCTTCCAGAAAAGAGAATAAATGGGATGAATGGTGGGTATAACGATGTTAACCTTTATAATTTGTTGCAAATCGAAACGAGTGAGACAGAAGTTTTAGAAGAGATAGTAGAAAAGTCAAAGGAATTAAATTTGTTTGAGTTATCTTTTATTTCCTATGAGGAACGAATTGGTGAATTGGATTATTATTATAACCTTATGTATCAGAGAGAATTTGCTATGCTTGGTGCAATTCTATTGTATTGTATTATTGGTAGTATCACTATGCTTCTACAATACATTAGAAGCAATATCAGGCAATTTTCCATTCATATTCTTTGCGGTGCTAGAAAAAATGATATGATTATACGAATGTTTGTGCAAATAGGAATTCCAGTAGTTGTTGCAATCATTAGCGTAGGATTGATATTTAAAAATATATTATCACTCTTTGCAGGAATAGGATTTGGTATAGGAATGTTACTGCTAATTATGATAATACCAATACAATTTTGGAAGAGAGTACAAATTAGCCAGATTTTAAAACGGTACGATTAGGAGGTAGAGCATTGGATAAGAAAAATGGTGTAGTTATTCAAATGGAACATATTCAAAAATCAGTGCAAGTGGGGAAAAATAAGATAGAAATATTAAAAGGAATTAATTTGGAGGTAAAAGAGGGAGAAATGCTTGCCATTATGGGAGCAAGTGGCTGTGGAAAATCTACCTTACTAAATCTTATTGGCTGTCTTGATGTGCCAACAGATGGAGTATATTGGTTAAAAGGGGCTAAGGTAAACAGTAGGTCACAAAAGCAGTTAGCCATTATAAGAAATGAAATTTTTGGATATGTAATTCAAGATTTTGCTTTGATTTTAGATGGAACGGTTTGGGAGAATGTAACGATACCTTTGGATTATAGTAAAAAGAAGGTGAAGAAAGAGGAGGTATTACAACTACTACAAGCATTTGGATTAGAAAAAATGAGAAAAACAAAGGTTAGTCTCCTTTCAGGAGGGGAGCAGCAACGTGTTGCTATTGTAAGAGCTTTAGTAAACCAACCAGATATTATTCTTGCCGATGAGCCTACGGGAGCATTAGACTCAAAAACTGGAGATGTTGTAATGGAAATTTTAAGAAACATTTGTGATAGCGGAAAGACGGTACTTGTTGTAACTCATGATAAGAAAGTAGCAAAAAAGTGTGATAGAATTTTATTTATGAAAGATGGAGAAGTGTTTTCTCAAAATTAAATACCATTGTAGAAGAAGAATTTCGTGAAAAAGGAGATATATTTTTAAGGAAAATCCCATTGCAAAAATTTTGCAATAGGATTTTTCTGTCATGTTAAAAGAAATAGCATAAAAAATCTAAAATATAAAAACAATATAAATATTTGTATAATATATAAAGGGCGTTTATATTGAATTTATAGATTGAATTTGTTAGAATAAATTTATAAATAACTATGGGGGTAAACTTAGATATAATGTACATAAAAAAGAAATATTTCGTCACAGGTAACAAATGGGAAATGTAAAATGTCAAATGTCAAGTAACAAATGAATACTGTATTGTGAGGGTTATAACATCTAAAATAAATCTATGAATATCTATAAAATATTATGTTATTTATCGATTATGTTACAATCTTATTGAGGTGATAAATTATGAAGTATTACTTAATAGGAGAGTTTGAAAATAAAATAGGTAAAACAGTTTAAACGTTAAGGAACTGGGATAAAAATGGAACATTGAAACTATCACATGTAACAGAAGGTGGTACAAGGTATTATTCTCAAGAACAACTGAATCATTTTTTAGGTTTAAAATCAAAAACTAGATTAAATAGAAAGATTATTGGATATTGTAGAGTCAGTTCTTATAAGCAAAAGGATGACCTTGAAAGACAAATTGAAAACGTAAAAACATATATGTATGCAAAAGGCTATCAATTTGAGATTATTGCAGATATTGGAAGTGGAATTAGCTACAATAAAAAAGGATTCAATCATTTGATAGATATAATTACAAATTCAGAAGTTGATAAAATAGTAGTCCTTTACAAAGATAGGTTAATTAGATTTGGATATGAATTAATAGAAAACATTTACGAAAAATATGGAACTACAATTGAAATTATAGATAACACTGAAAAAATAGAAGAACAAGAATTAGTAGAAGATTTCATCCAAATAGTTACTGTATTTAGTTGTTGACTTCAAGACAAAAGAGCCAATAAAGCAAAGAAGATAATAAAGGAGTTATTAGAGGATGATATTATCGAAAAAAATTAGATTATATCCAAGCAAGTAGCAAGAACAAAAATTGTGGCAATCGGTAGGTACTGCAAGGTTTATTTATAATTGGACACTTGTAAAGCAAGAAGAAAATTATAAAAATGGTGGGAAGTTTATACCCGATGGTGTGCTTAGAAAGGTATTAACCGAGCGAAAGAAAAAAGAATTAAATTGGTTGAACGGAGTATCTAATAACGTTGTAAAACAAGCGGTAAAAGATGCATGCAATGCCTATAAAAGATTTTTTAAAGGATTATCCGATAAACCAAAGTTTAAAAGCAAAAGAAGAAGTAAGAAGTCCTTTTATCATGACAATGTAAAGTTGAAAGCGAAAGAAGGGAGCTTTGTTCATATTGAAAAAGTGGGTTGGATGAAAACCAATGAACAAATACCAATAGGAGTTAAGTATAGTAATCCAAGAATAAGTTACGACAATAAATATTGGTATATATCAGTAGGTATAGAGAAAGAAGAAAGGAAAGAAAAATTAACAGATGTATCATTAGGAATAGATTTAGGTTTAAAAGATTTAGCAATTTGTTCTGATGGTACAGTTTATAAAAATATTAATAAAACTTATGTAGTTAGAAAAATCGAAAAGAAATTAAAAAGATTACAAAAACAAGTAAGTAGAAAATATGAACAAAATAAAAAAGGAAAGGAGTATGTCAAAACAAAAAATATCATAAAACTTGAAAAACAGATACAACAAATACATAGAAGATTGGCTAATATAAGAAATAATTATCTTCATCAAACTACGACAAGTATCGTGAAAACCAAGCCATACCGAGTGGTAATAGAATATTTAAATGTAAAAGGAATGATAAAAAATAAGCATTTGTCCGATGCTATAAGAAAACAAGGTTTCTATGAATTTAAAAGGCAACTTGAATATAAGTGTAAATTTAGAGGAATTGAATTAGTTATAGCAGATAGATTTTATCCATCATCAAAGACTTGTAGCCAATGTGGGGAGATTAAGAAGGATTTAAAACTTAAAGATAGAGTTTACAAATGTAGTTGTGGTCTATCTATTGATAGAGATATCAATGCAAGTATTAATCTTTCTAGATATCAATTAGCATAGAGTCACTTACAAGATAATGCTGATAGGTAGGATGCGTTGTATCCGAATTTACGCCCTCGGAGAGTTATATCAAACGAAAGTAGATTACTGTTTATCGTTTTCAAAATCGGACTCGTGGAACAGGGAATGAAACAAGATTTATAGATATTTATAGATTTTTGGCAACGGTGAGTAAATGATAGAAAAAGGAGAGGGGAATATTCCTTTTATTGTGGGGAAGCACTATCATGATGTAATGCGATTGTATCCAGATGAAATAATGTATGTATCCAAAGGAAAAAGAGGCAGTTATATCCATATAGAGAAAGAAAAGCAAACCTATGGATTTGAAGAAAAAATTACAAGTAAGTATAACGTAGAACAATTATATTCTATATTAAAAGAATATGGATTTGAATATGCACACAATAGTTATATTGTAAATTTTAAATTCATAAAGAAAAAAACAGCAACAGAATTAGAGCTGTTAGATGGAACAATTTTATCCATTGCAAGGTCAAAAGAGAAAAATTTTCGCTTAACATTTGAACAGTGGATAAAATTAGAAGAAGAAAAAATGAGAAAATTTATAAGATAATAGAAAATATACAAAAATAGGACAAAAAACATACAAAAAACTCCCATATAATTGAAAATGACTAGAGAATATGGTAACTTGAAGAAAATAATATAAGAGAGAGGAGGATAGAAGAATAGTAACTATTGTAACAAAAAACTAAACATTAAAAAGGAGAATGTAAACTATGAAAAAACAAGTGAAAAAAGTTATTATGGCGGCATTAATTAGTGGTAGTGTTCTAGCTACAAGTTCCGTAGCATTTGCAGGTTCTGCTTATAACAAAGGTAGCGGATATGCAGGGAGTGTAGGAGTAACAGGAGAAGTAGGGTTTAATGGAACAAGTGTGTATGCAACAGTAACTGCAACAGATTATGTAGATGCATATGTTGAAGATGGGAAAGCATATTATGTAGGGGCGAATGGTTCTTTGACTCATAAGGATTTTTCAGGAACGCTATCATATATTACATATGGACAGGTAACAACAAAATGCGATAATAATGTAAAAATAGTATCTTGTACATTTGAAATAAGTAGTTGGGATGGAGATTGGGAATTTTACGGATATGCATATTAGAATTTGATAGAAGGCAAAGACCACAATAAGTTGGTCTTTGCTTTCTATATAAGAACGTAGCAATGTAGGAGGTTTACAATGAAGAAAATAGTAGGTATTACATTAATAGGTATAAGTATTTTATTATCGTCATGTGCAACGCAAGATAATACACAAGTGGATAACAGCATAAATGGAATTGTTTGTCAGGAAAGTCCATACTTTGGAAATACTATGGAAATAGTTATTAGCGAAGATGGATATTATAGTCAAAAAAGTTCATTTGGGGTAGATGAAGATACGAAGCAGATTAACTCGGAAGGCGACTATTTAACATATATAAGTAAAGAAACAGGAAAGGAAACCTATCTATGTAGTAAGCTAGAATGTACTCATATTGATGAAAAAAAACATACATTATCTAGTTGTAATGCAAATATAAAGAGTGCTTTACCAGGCTCTATGGGCTACCATAATCAATGGGTATATGTACTAACATATAACGAGAGTACATATGATGTAACACTTACAAGAGTAAGTAAAGATGGGAGTGTTCATGAAGATATTATGGTAGTAGGGCAATCACCAGATAAGGCAAGCTATTATCAATATGTGTTTTTTGATGATAATATTTATATGGTGAATAAAATAGAGGAAACAAATACAATTTATATAGATAAAATTGATATTAATAAAAAGGAAAAAGAGAGTGTGTATTCCTTAGATAAGGAAGGAAGTATTTGGAATTTAAAAGTAGTAGGGGACAATATTTTTGGTATCCAAAGTGAGAAAAAAGGAGAGGATTATAAGAAAAGCATAATAAAATATAATTGTACGACAAAGGAAGTTGAGACTATAGTAGAAGAAGATCTTATTATTTCTTATACAATCGTAGATGAAAATACAATCTATTATTATGTGGAAACAGAAGGATTATATGAATTAAATATAAATAATAAAGAGTCAAAACTAATTAGAGAATGTGATGAAGAAACAAAAAGTGTATATTTAGCATATGATGGCACTTATTTATATATGGATAACTTAATAAATGAATATAGGTATAATGAAAATAGCCATCACCAAATCATTGTATGTGATTTAAATGGAAAAGAAATAAATACGATTGATATGGAAGCAAATGAAAATTTATTACCAGCATCTTTTTGTGATGAAAACTATTTGTTTGCCACTCACTTTTCTCCTAAGGGGGAACAATGGACTTATATTAAGCATGAGGATATTACAAAAAAGGATGTTAGTTGGACCAATATAGAATAGAAAAGAGATGAAAGTATGGGGATAAGATGGTTACTAAACCGTAGGGTATTATTAGCAGGAATATTAATTTATATATTTCAAGCAGTAGCATTTGTAGGAATACAAATAGGAGAGGTTGGTTTTGGACAGTTCCAGTTACAAAATAAGGAGTATAATCAGTTAGTAGAATCTGTAAAAGACTTGCCACTAGAAGAGGGGATTACTAAAATAAATATGCAAGCAAAGGAAAGTTCTACAACGTCTTTGTCATTGTTGTCTGAAAAACTTACATATTTATTTGAGTATCCACAAAGTATTACTACAATATTAGAAAATAAGCAAAAGGTAGAGGCGTTTAGTATTTTTCAAGAGAAAGATAGTTTTACTTATAAAAATATTTTAAAAACAGCAGATGATTTTTCCAGAATGAAAGATGTTACATTGGCACTGGATAAAGATAGAGTAACAGAACATATGATAGAGAATAACTATTTATCTTTTTTTGTGTTTGCATTTGTTGTATACATTATTTATGAAATATTAAAAGAGAGAGAAAGTGGAATGTTATATGTAACACATACAATGAAAAAAGGACGTTTTCATCTAGCATTTCATCGTGGAATAAATTTGATTATTCTTACATTTTTATTTTATACTATATGTTTTGTAACAAATTTAGTTATCGCTTGTATGTTCTATGGAGTAGATAATTTTGGAGGACACATACAGACGATACAAGAATATGCGCAGTATCCAGTAGTGTGTTCCAAAGGAATGTATCTGTTTTTGTTATTATGGAAAAGTGGATTTGCACTTAGTGTAATGGTCATGGTCACTTATTTTGTGTTTACTATTATACGCAGTAGAAATTTATCAGTTGTAATTATGCTGATTATACTATCTGTAGAAGCACAATTAATAAAAATAATACCTGTATATAGTAATTTAAAGTTACTAAGATATGTAAATTTAATGAGAATTTTTGATTGTGCTACTTTTGATAAAGAATATAAAAATTTAAGTATATTTGGAAATGTAGTATCAGCCTCCACTTTATTTTTATTTGTACAAATGATTGTAATTGTAGCAGCGTTTATAGGAACTGTATTTGTGTATGATAGACAGTATCCAAAACAAGGGTATTTATCTCTAAAAAAAATCCTTAAGCCGATAGAATGTATGATGCAAAAATGGCTGGAGCAGTTATCTTTTTGTGGAAAAGAGCTTTATAAAGTATTAATTACACAAAAAGGGATTGTAATGATTGGCTTTGGAATAGGAGTTTTCTTATGGATATTTGGAAAGACAGAAGTTCATTTTCCAAGTATGCAAAAAGAAATGGATCAAATATATAGCGACTATGGTGGCAGTGACTGGGATAAATTTGATACATATGTAGCTAATTTAGAGAGAGAACGAGAAGAGTTAATAACAAAAGCAGAGGCGATAATGGATGATGTGCGAGAAGGAAAAGTAGGTGGAGAAAAGGTTGAAGAAGCTAATAATATAAGTAAAAAGGCAGAAAGAATTAAATTTTATTTGAAAGAATTTTATGAAAAGATAGAACTACGACAACAGATAGAAGAAAGGTATCATATAAATATTTATATGATGTCAGATCGTGGATATAACGAAATAATAGGAAGTAACAGTATATTTCGTGAAACGGTTATGATGATTGTATTAGTTGGAGTATGTGTTATTGTTATTTCTCACATTTTTAATATGGAAAAGAAATCCCACATTATTCCACTATTAAAAAGTTCTAAGAGAGGAGTTATATGGATATGGAAAAGAAAAATAATATGTGGACTAGCACTTGCTAGTATTTTGTTTATTGGATTGTATGGAGGAAATATGTGGATGTTAATTAAAATATATGGACTTTCATATATTACAGCGCCAATACAAAGTTTAACTTTTTTATCAGATAATAATGCATCTGTTACTATTGGAATGTATTTGGCGATTGTTATTAGTTTTAAATTAGCTATTTTATGTTTGGCGACAACAACGACACTATATTTTTCTTCGTCTAAAAAGGTAACTAATACAATGTACATTCCTCTAATTATTATAGGAGTTTCTACTTTATATATAATTATCGCATTTGTTCAGATTATATGGTTGTTAGTGTTTATAAGTGGATTGTCCATAGGCATATCAATTATAAATATTTGGTGTTCTTACAAAAGCTGGTGTATGTAATGGGGGGAAGGAAGATGAGATTAGAAATAAAAAATGTAACAAAAACATTTGGAAATGTAGTAGCACTAAATGATTTTTCTATGACTTTTGAAACTGGGGTGTATGGAATATTAGGTGCTAATGGAGCTGGAAAAAGCACAATGATTCATTTAATTACTGATAATATACCACGGGATTACGGAGAAAAAGGAGGCAGTATTTTATTTAATGGGGAAGATATTCTTAAAATGGGAAGCCGATTTCGAAGTCTTGTAGGCTATATGCCACAACAACAGGGATATTATGATGATTTTTCTCCAAAGGCATTTTTGCAATATATTGCTACGATAAAAGGAATTCCAAAAAAAGAAGCAAAAAAACAAATAAATGAGCTGTTAGAGGTAGTTAATTTAAAGGACAAAGCTTATGAAAAAATAGGTGGTTTTTCTGGTGGTATGAAGCAGAGAGTATTGCTTGCTCAGGCATTATTAGGAGATCCCAAAATCTTAATTTTAGATGAACCAACGGCAGGGCTTGACCCAAAAGAACGAATCAATATTAGAAATTATATATCAGAGCTATCAAAGGATAAGATTATATTATTTGCAACTCATGTTGTTAGTGATATAGAGTGTATTTCCGATGAGGTGATGCTTATAAAAAAAGGAAAGCTAGTTACTGTGGGAACTCCTAAGGAACTGATACAAGGTATGTATGGAAAAGTTTGTGAAGTAACCTGTTCTATGGATGATATAGAAAAAATACAAAAACAGTTTAAAGTAGGAAATATTAGGCAGAAAAGAGATGGGTTTGCTTTAAGAATTGTAGGGGATGATTTCCCAGATGAGTTTAGAAGAGTAAATCAAGATATTGATTTGGAAGATGTGTATTTATATTATTTTGATTAAATTTTAGAAGTTTAAAAGAAAGATGGAAAAAGGAAACCCTATGACACTTCATAGAGTTTCCTTTTTTCTAAGTCCTCTCGTATTTTTTTCTACTAGCTTTCTAGCAACCATAATTTGGTGTCCACAGCCTAAGCATTTTAGTCTAAAATCCATACCAACTCGTAAAATTTCCCATTCGTGGCTTCCACATGGGTGAGGCTTTTTTAGTTTTACAATATCACCAACCTGATAATCCATTGTATCCTCCTAGTTAAAGTATAATAAACGATATGCATTTCTATTAATGTGGAAAAATATACACAATAATAAAAGCAAAGGAATCCAATAAGCCAAGTCCCAAGGATTTGGCAAATGTAACAATATCATGAATTAAGTCCATGATAGATCAATAATTTTATTATATACAATAGAATAAAAAATAGCAATGATAGGATAAAATATAAAAATAAAAAACTACCCATACAATTTGTATGAGTAGTTTTATTCTAAAAAATTACTTTAATGCATTTACAACTTCGCTTACCATTGTCTTAACAGCAGAGATTCCACCACCAGATAAGTACCAAGCTTCTGCGTCTAAGTATACAATCTTGCCATTTTTAGCAGCATTTGTACCGTTAACAAGTTCATTATTTAAAGTAGTAGAAGCTAAAGTTGTTCCACCTGTAATTGTTGCACGGTCAACTACAAATAAAATATCTGGGTTAACTTCTGCAATGTATTCATAACTAGCTTCTTGTCCATGTGTAGAAACTTCAATGTTTTCATCAGCAACTTTTACATTAAGAACATCATGAACAATACCAAAACGTGAACCTTTTCCGTATGCACTCATAGAGCCGTCATTTGTTAAGATAATTAAACCTTTTGCTTCAGAAGCATCAGCAAGTTTTTGTCCTTCTTCAATCATAGAGTTAATTTCATCTAAGTGAGAAGAAAGTTCATCCGTCTTTTCAAAAATTTCAGCTAAGTATGTAGCATTTTCTGTGAAGTCTTCCATATAAGTATCAGCGTTTAAGTCAACGTATACAGTTGGAGCAATTTCGCTTAATTCTTCATAGAAGTCAGATTGTCTACCACTAATAAAGATAACATCTGGTTCAAATTCATAAATTCCTTCGATGTCTGGTTCTTTAATTCCACCAGCATTTGTTGCTGTTTCGTATTCCTTTAAAGAGTCTGGAAGAGAAGCAGTAGGAACTGCGTATTCAGCTTCTACTCCTAATGTATCTAATGTATCAAGAACTCCCATATCAAATACAACAACCTTTTCTGGATTTAAAGGAACAGTAGTTGTACCTTTTGAGTGAGTGATTGTAATGCCTTCGCTAGAAGTATTTTCTGAAGGTTCAGAATTGTTTGTTGCTTCTTCAGTAGTTGTAGTAGTTTCAGTAGTTGCAGTAGCTGTTGTTTCTTGATTATTAGAGGAAGAAGAGCATCCTGCTAATAATCCCATAGATGCGATACCGCAAAGTGATAATAAAGTTAATTTTCTCATAATTAATCTCCTTTTTTAAATAGTGTTTGTATATGTGTTTATAGATATCTATATATGCAAATAGTATGTGTTAATTATACTAGAATTGCTATAAGAATGTACTATGATTAACAGTATGAAAAATGTTCTTCATAATAGTGTTACTGATTGTAATAAATATTACTAATCGTAATAAATACTATTAATCATAATAAATATTATTAGTCATAATATAGACAAATACGTTTACCATTAATGTTTGCTACCTGAATATCAATGCCGTAAATATTTTTTAGAACAGATGGTTCAATGATTTTATCTGCGTCACCTTCACATACTAGCTTTCCATCTTTCATTGCAATAATATAATCGGTATAGCAAGAAACAAAATTAATATCATGGATAACAACCATTACGCTTTTTTTTTGTTTATCAACCAAACGACGAAGAAATTTCATGATTTGCACAGAATGGTGCATATCTAAGTTGTTTAGTGGCTCGTCAAGGAAAATATACTCAGTATCCTGAGCAATTACCATAGCGATAAAAGCCATCTGACGTTGCCCACCACTTAATTCATCTAAATAACGATTTTCTAAGTGGTGTAATTCCATATAGGAAAGTGCTTTATCTATAATTTCATTATCTTCTTTTGTTAAGTTTCCTTGGGAATAAGGGAAACGACCAAAAGAAACTAATTCTCTAACAGTCAAGCGAATATTTAATGAATTTGTTTGCTTTAAAATAGAAAGTTTTTTTGATAACTCTCTTGTATTCCATTTTAAAACATCAATATCGTCTACAAATGCTTCACCACCATCTCTTGAAAGAGTACGGCTAATAAGAGAAATAAGTGTACTTTTTCCAGCACCATTACTACCAATAAAGGCAATAATTTTTCCTTTTGGTAATGTAACGGATACATCATCTACAACAGCTTTTTCTCCATATTTCTTTACCATATGTTTGGTTGAAATCATC
>CALWGN010000171.1 GCA_944380055.1 uncultured Lachnospiraceae bacterium | reverse complement strand
AAGACATAACCCGGCTTATAGTTTTGCTCAAAAAAAGGAGTATTGCATTGCAATACTCCTTTTTTATGATATAGGAAACTGTATGAAACAACTTTTATTTTACTCCACTTTCTGCTTCAGAAGTAAATTGAATTCCTAATTTCTTTAATATTTTAATATCAACTTGACTAAGCATAACAGAAGTGTGTAATTGACATCCTGCTAATTTTGGAAGTTGTTGTAATGCCATTGCAGCATACTCACTTTCAATAGCACTAATAGATAATGCAATTAAAACTTCATCTGTATGTAGACGAGGATTCTTGCTGCCTAAATAAGAAGTTTTTAATGTATTAATAGGTTCAATGGCAGTTGGAGAAATAAGGTGCATATCCTCTGGAATATTACCTAATGTTTTTAATGCATTTAATAAAAGTGCAGAACAACATCCTAACAAATCAGTAGTTTTTCCAGTAACAATTGTACCATCATGTAATTCAATAGCAGCAACTGGTTCTGTTTGAGTTTTTTGCATTTCTCTTGTAGTAGCAACCACTTTTCTATCTAACTCAGTTACTTGAGCTTGTTCCATAAGAAGTCTAAGTTTAAATACTGCCTCACTTACATTTTTTCCAGTAGCAAGAGAATTTAGTTCATGGAAATATCTACGAATAATTTCTTGTCTAGACGCCTCTTTACAAACTTCATCATCACAAATACAAAAACCAGCCATATTTACACCCATATCTGTTGGAGATTTATATGGAGTAAACCCATAAATTTTATGGAAGATTGCACTTAATACAGGGAAGATTTCTACGTCACGATTGTAATTAATAGCAGTTTTTCCATAAGCTTCTAAGTGGAATGGGTCAATCATATTTACGTCATTTAAGTCAGCAGTTGCAGCTTCATAAGCTAAATTTACTGGGTGCTTTAGTGGAATGCTCCAAATTGGGAATGTTTCGAATTTAGCATATCCTGCATGAACTCCACGCTTGTGCTCATGATATAACTGAGAAAGGCAAGTTGCCATTTTCCCACTTCCTGGTCCTGGAGCAGTTACAACTACAAGTGGACGAGTTGTTTCAATGTAATCATTTTTTCCATAACCTTCTTCACTAATAATATGAGGAATGTTGTTTGGATAACCTTCAATTACATAGTGAATATATACCTTAATTCCTAAGCTTTCTAATCTCTTTTTAAATGCATCTGCACTATATTGACCAGAGTATTGAGTGATTGTAACACTTCCTACATATAATCCCTTTTCTTCAAAAAGACGAATAAGACGAATAACATCTTTGTCATAAGTAATTCCAAGGTCTTCACGTACTTTATTTTTTTCAATATCGTTTGCACTAATAACGATAATTAATTCTGCTTGCTCTTTTAATTGAAGAAGCATATTTAACTTACTATCAGGTGCAAATCCAGGTAAAACTCTAGAAGCATGATAGTCATCAAATAATTTTCCACCAAACTCAAGATAAAGTTTATTGTCAAACTGACCGATTCGTTCCTTAATGTGTTCCGACTGCATTGATAAATATTTCTGATTGTCAAATCCTATTTTCATTGTACCTTCCTATCCTTTTCTTTATTTGTTACAAAAGCAAGGAGTGTTGCAAAATAACTTTTTCATACAAAATGTAGCAGACAAATCATAAATACAGCTACAAAATGAAGAGAAATGGTATTATGCAACACTCGTATCCCTTTATGGATAAATTTATTATAGATAACAATAGAAAAAAATACAACCGATATTTAAAAAATAAAAATAAAGAAAGTAAAATTTGTAATATGTGCTTGATTTTTTATAAAAGAAAAATAGAGGTTTTAGGAATTTTATCATATAACTTTGGAAACATATGTAAAAATAAGAAAAAGAAATAGAAGTTATTTTTGAATTAATAAAAAAGAAAAAAATAAGTGATAAAAAGTAATAGTTTTTATAGTGATTATTACGAAAATAGTTGAAATTTATAGTAAAAAAACGTTATAATTACTATAAATAATGGGTGTTGACAATAAGAAAGGGGGATATAATGTTATGAAGTTAGGAAGCGTATTACAAAGGCTACGAATAGAACAAGGAATTAGTCAAAAAGAATTAAGTCAAGGATTATGTTCTGTAGCAACACTTTCTAGAATTGAGGCAGGAGAAAGGTTACCAGATCAAATACTTTTTGATAGTCTAATTAGTAGATTAGGAAAAGATAGTACGAAATGGGAATTGATTTTAAAGGAAAATGATAAAAGGCTACTTTATAAAAGAAATTATATAGATTATTTGATTTGGGCAGAGGAATGGGAACAGTTAGAAGAAGAGCTAGGAAAATACAAGGATTTTCGTGGAGTAGTAAAACACTTACAAGAGCAGTATATATGTTTGATACAAGCCATTTTATGTAAGGAGAGAAAGCAATATGAAAAAGCATTACAGTATTGTTATGAGGGGTTGGAAAAAACAAATGTCACAATAAATAGTAGTAGCTTGAGAATAGAAGGAAGGCTTTCTAGGAATGAGCTTCAATTGCTGTGTTTCATAGGAGAACTTTTAATTTATAAAAATAATCCTGAGTTTCAGTTATATAGCTATTGGAAAGAATTACTAGAATATATAGAAAAATTTTGTACGGATAAAACATATTATTTGAGTTTTTTTATACAAGTAAGTTATTACTTAAGTAAAATAACATATAAACAGCAATACGAAGAAAGTATTGGCTATTTTAATAAGGGAATGCAAAAAATAAGAGATGAAAGAACAATTTATTATTTAAAAGAGTATATAGAGTTATTAAAGATTTTCAGAGAAACAGACAATTCTATCTTATCAGAGTTGTCAACAAAAGATATAGATATTTTACTTATCACATTAAAAGAATGGAAAGATAATAGTAAAAAAATAAAAGAAAAAGAAAGATATATGAAATCTAATAATAGTATTTATACTATTAATGAAATTATAAAAAATACAAGATACGTAGTAGGAAAAACACAAGAAGATATGATAAGCGTAGACGAAGAAGGTAGAGCAATGGGAGATCAGTCTAATTTATCTAAAATAGAAAATAAAAAAAGAAATCCTAGAAAAAGAACACAAAAAATATATTTAGAACAATTAGGATTGGAAGGAAAAGAGGAAAATTTTTATCTTTCAATTATAGGAGAAGATTTTGAAATTCAAGAAATAAGATGGAATATTGATCAAGCGATTGCTATGCATAATATGTCAGAAGCAAATATGCTATTATCACATTTAAAGGAAAAAATAGATATATCAAATGTTAGAAATAAACAGTACATAAAAGAAATAGAATTATTAATTAAAAGTGAAATAGAGGTTATGTCATGTGAAAAGCGAATAGCAGAAATCTGTAATATTTTATCGCTAACAATTAAAGATGTAGATAAAATATTGGGACAAGAAAAGATAAGAGGATTTCTAACAAGAGAAGAACTTTACTTGTTTATGAATATAGGATGTGCTTATCATGACAGCGGAGATTATAAAAAGGCAATTGATTATTATGAAAAATTAGAGCAGTATTTTTATGAATATTACCCATTATCTAGTGGGAAGATTTATAAAACATTATTATATAATTTATCACAAGTGTATGGATTAACAGGAGAGTATGAAAAGTCTATGGAAAAAAGTCGCATATGTATTTTTATGGATATGTTAGATTCAGAGACAAATATTTATTGCCAAGCTGTATTTAATATTGGTTGGTGTTACGGTAGAATGATGCTAGAGAAAAAGGATTGTCTACAAAAACAGCAATATAAAAAGATGTGTCTTAAAATGTTTGAACAATCCTACTTACTAGCAAAATATTATAAATATAAAATAGTAGAAAATGCTATCTGTGAAAAAATAAAAGTCTGGAAATTAGAAGATAAATTTATTTCTTTATTGGAAGAAATTCACAGATAGGGTTAGGTTTATCTAATACAGCTGTATTAGATAATAAAGTAATATTTGTGAGTAAAATGGTTAGAAATAATACGTAATAAATGGATTTTTTCATATGATATTCTCCTTTTGATAATTTAATAGGATTTGCAAAACTCTAAAACTATTAAAAATACGGGATTTTTGATGAGGAATTAGTATTATTTCCTCAAAACTGAGTATTTTGTTCTTTAAAAGACTATGGAAATATTCATAATTTCTCAAAATTGCTATAATATTAATAATCCTTTTATTTTGGAGTTTACAAATCATATATTTTTGTTTGAAATTTTAAGAATTATTTATAACTTTCATTTTTTGAGTTTTGTAATTATCTAGCTTAATTCCATATAATTTTTTATTATACAAGAGATTAGGAAAGAAAAATATGGTCATTCTGGAAAAAAATAATTTTACAGAATGACCATAAAAAAATAAAAA
>CALWGN010000170.1 GCA_944380055.1 uncultured Lachnospiraceae bacterium | reverse complement strand
CCTTAATTAGCCCAAGCATAGAACGAATAAAAGTAGACTTTCCAGCTCCATTCTCCCCAATAATGCCTAATACTGTTCCTTTTGGTATCTTCAAAGAGATATTTGTTAGTTGAAAATCGTTATAACTTTTATTTAGATTTCTAATATCAACTACATATTCCATCTATATTTCCTCCTCCTTATATAAAATATCTAATATACTTTTTATTTCTCCTAGTAAAATTCCATTTTCCTTTGCTAAACCTACTGCCTCATTTAAAAGCTTTTCTACTCTTCTACGATTTTCTTCACGAATGAAATCTCTATTTTGTGTAGCAACAAATGTTCCTTTTGCTGGAATCGTTTCAATAAATCCCTCTTTCTGTAAATCATCATAGGCTCTTTGAGTTGTAATAACGCTAACATGCAACTCCTTTGCTAACTTTCTCATAGAAGGCATTAAATCTCCTGCTTTCAATTCTCCATTCATAATCATTGTTTTGATTTGAGAGGTAATTTGCTCATAAATTGGTTTGTTGCTTAAATTACTTAATATAATTTCCAATTTTTCACCACCTTCCACTAACTGTATTTATTATATAAGTACAGTATATATTATATTACTAATACTGCCAATATTAAATAAGTACAGTTTGTAATGTCTAATTTGACTATTTCCTTTACTAAATAATTAATGCGTTTAAATTTCAAAAGACAATGACTAAAAAAACGATACTACTTATTTAAATACTATTTATTTGAAAGTAAACTTTACAAGATAAAAAGGGATATGCTATCTAGGAATACAAAATGAAGTGAATGTTGTAAAATGTAGAATATAATATTAGAAATTTTTGAAGAAAAGTAAAATTTTTCAGTTAGAATAATTGTAAATGTAATAAGAAATTTAGAAATGATTCATCTTCTGTCATAAAATTGGAGAAATAATATTCTATGGCTAACATACTTATAATAAAAATTATAAGTATAATAAAGATTCTAAATCATTATAGGGATTCTAATTAAGATAAAATGAACTTGTTCTATATACGCTGTTGCAAAATACTACCTTTTAAATTTAACGTAATGATTATAATAGTAGTCTATTTTACAACAGCTTTTTCCTTATTTTTTCTCAATTCCGTATTTTGCCGGTCCGTCTATTAACTTTCCATTTTCATCAAATCTAGAGCCATGACAAGGGCAATCCCATGTTTTTTCTTCTGGATTCCATTCTAGTGGACAACCTAAATGTGGACACCATCTTGTTACCTTTTTTATAGGAATTCTATCTTTGGGTTGTTTATCTAAAAATGGTAATATTCTTTTCCCTACCCCTTTTAGTCCCTTTCCTACAGTTGTTGCTCCTTCACCAATATCATTCATAGAGAATCTATTTGGTGAAAATACATCTGCATTTTGATTTTTAATATTACAAATACAATCTCGTATTATCATTGCAGATACCATAGATGATGTCATTCCCCATTTTTGAAATCCTGATGCAATATACCAATTTGGTTTTCCTTTTGAAAATCTTCCAATAAAAGGAATATTATCAGAAGTCATACAATCTTGTGCTGACCAATGATATATTTCTTCACTTTCAGGAAATATTTTTTTTGCTTCCTCTCTTAGCCGTTCATAACTTCCACCAAATTTATTTTCTCCTGTTCGGTGCTTTCCTCCACCAAATAGTAAATAATCTCCATAGTTTCTAAAGGAGTATCCGTTCTCTCCCACACCTAAATACATTCCGTCTAACTGTGGTACATTTTTTAGTGTTATCACATAGGAGCGCTCTTGATGCATTCTAGCAAAATACATTCCTGATAATCTCATAAATGGATAATGACATGCAAATACTATATGTTTTGCTATTACTGTGGCATTATCTGTTGTTATTTTATGTTCTTCCACTTTATATACTTTTGTATTTTCATAAATAGTAATTGCTTCTGCTAATGCTTTTATAAATAGCAAAGGATGAAACTGTGCTTGATTTTCTATTTTTACAGCACCTGCCACTGAAAAAGGAAGAGTTGTTTCTGTCGTAAAAGTAGCATCTAAACCGGCTTTTCTCGCTGCCTCTGCTTCTGCCTTCATCACCTCTACATTTTCAGAATAAATATAAGAGGGGCACTTCCTAAAATCACATTGAATGCCTTGTTCTATTATAATTTTTTCATATTCTCTAATTGCTTTTTCATTTGCTCTTGCATACTGAATGGCATATTCTACACCTTTATTTTTTAAAATCTCATCATAAATTAAGCTATGCTGTGATGTGATTTTAGCTGTTGTTTTCCCTGTCTGTCCACTTCCTATTTCATTTGCTTCTAATACAACAACTTTCTTCCCTTCCTTTTGTAATAAATATGCAATTAAAATCCCTGCCATACCAGCACCTATGACAGCAACTTCTGTTTCTATATCTTCCATTAGTGGTCGTCTATGGGTAATGTTACAAGTACTCGTCCAAATGGTTTCCATATAATGCTCCTTTTACATTTTTATTACTACTATTTCCATTTCTTAATTTTTCATACACATTTTATCTTGTTATACCTTTTGTGCATACCATTTGCAAGTTCATTATAATTAGCTGTCATATAGCATCTTCTACTATTTATAAGATTTTCATCATTCAAAAGTTACTATTTCAATTTTTTTATATATCTACTTCCTTTTTCCGCATCCTTATATTTTTCAAATCCACAAGCTTCAAATATTTTTCTTGATGCTATGTTGTAAGAATAAATTTCATCTACCTTGATACATGGAAAGCCTAGCTCTTTCGCCCTATTTACCATAGCCATGATTACTTGTTTTCCAATTCCTTTTCCCCGATATCTTTTATCACCTATTACAATGGGACAGTCCTCCTCCATTAATGTAACATCACCAATAGGAACAAACATATCTTTCTCTTTGTACTCAATAATATATTCCTCA
>CALWGN010000169.1 GCA_944380055.1 uncultured Lachnospiraceae bacterium | reverse complement strand
AGAGGAATATATTTCACCTTTGCAAAGCCATCATTAAGTTCACTTCCTGCTGTTGTAAAAATTCCGCTACTAAGAACAAAATAATTTCCACTTTCTACACCATATGCCTTTGTAATACGCTCCATAGTCTCTTCTACACGGGAAATTTCTGCTCCATTCTCTAATAAAATATGTCCAGCAACAACGGCTGTATCTAATACCTTTTTTTCGTACTCATTCATGTCATTACCTATCTTTCAATCAATTCATTACTTTTATAATGGAGATTACTAATAAACATTATCCTTTGTTTCTTCCCAAAGTTGTTTGAACTTTTTTCCATTTATCCATTTTTTTAACGTATAGCGATTCCATAGTATGACTCCATTGGCATTTGCTAAATCTTTTGCACTTCTTGTAAAACCACTATTTGTTATAACCATAGCATATTTAGCATTATAATAAGACTTTGCAGCAACAATTTCCTGTACTGCTGAAATCCCTACATTATCTTTCCATCGTTTTGCCTGAATAATAATCTTTTTCGTTCCCTTTTTCAATACTAAATCTGCACCAAAATCATGAGAGCTTGGTGTCAATTTGACTTTATATCTTTCGGATCTTAATTTATAATATAAATACTTTTCAAAATCTCTTCCACTTAAATAATCAATTTGTGTTAATTTTAATTTTAAAAACTTTCTTTTTCCCTTACCTTTTACAACTCCTACGATAAGAAAAACAATCAGTAATAGCACAACAACTTCTACTGCTATATTGTCCAACATTTTATTATTAGATACAAAAAATTGTTGAATCTGATCTAAAAACATTTTAACTACCTTTCTATCTCTTTTTATCTTATAGTAAATATTATAACTGCCCATATAAAACAGTTTTATGTTATGTACAAAATGCATTTATGCAAATTATTACCATAAAACTTAACCATATCCTTTTCATTTCCATTTCCATACTGTACTCTCATAAACAAAATAAGAAAGAGTAAGAAAATACCTCTAGCTAAATTACATAGCTACAGGTATTTATTTCTTAATATCATTTATATCCTTTAGCAAAATCTTGGACCAAAGCAACAGCTACATATTGTTTGACACAATAAGTATTGAAGACAGCAACTTCCTAGGCTTTCTCCTTGATTTCCATACATACTTCCTGTTTGATTATACCACTGTCCAGTTCGTTCTAACTGGTCTAATAACTTTCTATATTCTAAATTGCTTGGCTCTAAATTTACTGCATGAGCTGCGTGTTCTTTGCCTTCCATAATATTTCCAAGTCCAACATGTGCAATAGCACTACAATAATACCATCTAGCATTTCTATCTTTCATTCTACTTAGTACATTAAGTGCTTCACGATAATATCCTGCATTAATATAGTTATATACTGCTCGCATTTCGTTGCTATCACCTGTATACTGTCCATTATATCCGCCATAGTATTGTCTTCCATAAGAGGAACCATAGCCTTGCCCTGAGTAAGCAGAACCCCAGCTTGAACTAGAGGAAAAACCACCTTGTCTTTCTTTCATAATCCATTCATAGGCTTCTTGTACTTCCTTAAACTTTGCTTCTGCTTCTTTTGCATTTGGATTATTTACATTAGCATCAGGATGGTAAATACGACTTAGCTTACGATATGCTTTTTTGATTTCATCATCATTTGCATCTCTTGATACCCCTAAAATTTTATATGGATCACCTATCATCTTCTCTTCCTTCCTTTGCCTTTTGTTTTTGATTATACTTTTGCCAAACACCTGCATATAAAATATTTCTCAATATATCCTGATGTAGAATAATTGGCAAACATTCAAATTCTCTTGCACATTCAGCAATATACATAGTTAATAACTCTTTTGAAAAACTATGAAAATTTTCCTCTTCCCTATAAAAGGATAATACATTATAACTTTCACTTGCCTCATCTTTTTCCAAATCATCGTATGCATCCATAAGGTAAATAAATTTTCCTAGTAAAAGTCCCATTCTGCGTAAATGAAATGCCCATTCATCGTCTTTAACAATAAGCACCTCACTCATAATTTCCCCAAAGCAATTAGCAACCTCATCAATATTTGTTATCTTTCTTTGTTCATATGCTCTAAGCTGTTTTAACTTAGTAGCAATTATGCTGCACTTTTCTGGATATTTCTTCTTTACTTTCTGATATGCCTTTTCTAATGCTTTTGCACCAACAAGACTTTTATATTGTTTTTCATCCTTCCAGTTATCTAACAAATGAAAATAACCAAATACAACATTCATACACGCAGCATACTCTGTATATTCATTTATTAGTGCTGCATGCTTTTTTGTTGGATGTAATATACACCTTTCTTTATATACAACTGGCTTTTTTTCATATAAAGAAGTTAGAAGAATAATTAGAAACGTCATATCATAAGTCAAAGTTGCCTGACCTATCATACCAAATTGTTCCTTTAGACTATGACATAACCCACAATAATACGCCTGATATTCATTAAAATCTTTTATTTTAAGCTCTGGCTTATGAATTGTAACGTATCCAAACATTCTTCTCTCTCCTTTGCACTTAAATATCCGTAAGTTTTACAACCTTTATTTTCCATATAAAACTTTTTCATAGATAATCTTTGCTACTTAATAGCAAAAAACTATGCTTTTCGTTTATCTACTAATCTGCTTGTATCTCTGATTGTTCTAAATATTTTTCTAAAATTGCCCATATTTCTTCTCTTCCTTGCTTTGTTTCTGCAGAGAATGGAATTAATATATCTTCTGAAGTCATATTAAGGGCAGTTCTTACCATTTTTATATGTTTTTGCACTTGACTTCTTTTGATTTTATCTAGTTTTGTTGCAATAACAATTGGACGGAAACCTTGGCTTAATACCCATTCATACATTTGCTTATCATTTGCATTTGGTTCATGGCGAATATCTACTAATAAAAATACACACTTTAACTGAGTAGATTTATTTAAGTAACGTTCAATCATTACTCCCCATTTTTGCTTAATTTCTTGAGATACTTTTGCATATCCATATCCTGGTAAGTCTACATAATACATGGCATCATTAATATTATAAAAATTAATTGTTTGTGTCTTTCCCGGTTGAGAAGACGTTCTTGCATATGCCTTTCGATTCATTAATGCATTAATCAATGAAGATTTTCCTACATTAGACTTTCCTGAGAATGCAAACTCTGGCAGTTGGTTGTCTGGTAATTTACTTGTAATCCCACATACCGTTTCCAAATTTACGCTCTTTATTATCATATTTTTCCTCATTTCTATATTGCTGTTATAGATTTTATTATTTATAAAATCTATATGTTATTAGTTATACTAAGGCCTCTTTTAAAACTTCATCCATATGGCTTACATAAACAATACGAATTCCATCTACAATTTCCTTTGACAATTCTTCTACATCTGGTCTATTTTTCTCTGGTACAAGAACAGTTTTAATATTTGCAAGCTTTGCAGCTAATATTTTTTCTTTCAATCCACCAATTGGAAGAACCCGTCCTCGAAGTGTAATTTCACCTGTCATAGCAACCTTTGCTAACACCTTTTTGTTTGTAACAGCAGATAACATAGCTGTTGCCATTGTAATACCAGCACTTGGGCCGTCTTTTGGAACTGCCCCTTCTGGAATATGAATATGAATGTCATGCTTTTCAAAATAATCTTCTGCTACATTATAAGACGTTGCAATAGAACGAACATAACTAAGAGCTGCCTTTGCCGACTCTTTCATTACATCTCCTAACTGCCCTGTTAATTGCATAGCACCCTTTCCTGGCATAACATTTACTTCAATTTGAAGTGTATCACCACCAACACTTGTCCAAGCTAACCCTCTTACAATACCTATTTCATCTTTTTCATTGGCACTATCAAAGGTAATTTTTTCTTTTCCTAAGTACTGCTCTAAATTTTCTACTGTAATAGAAACTTCTTTTTTAGAGTCTAATAAAATTTCCTTTGCCACTTTTCGGCACAACTCACTTATTTTACGCTCTAAACCACGAACCCCAGCTTCTCTTGTATAATTTCTAATAACCTTTCGAATAGCATTATCTTCAATTAATAACTGATTTTCATTTAATCCATGCTTTTCCATTTGTTTTTTAACTAAATACTCAAATGCAATATGGAATTTTTCATTTTCTGTATAGCCACTAATTTCAATTACTTCCATACGGTCTAATAGTGGCTTTGGAATTGTCTGTAATGAGTTGGCAGTAGCAATAAACATAACTTCTGATAAATCAATTGGTAATTCAATAAAATGATCTCTAAACTTCTTATTTTGCTCTCCATCTAACACTTCTAATAACGCTGCCGATGGGTCACCTTTGTAATCATTTCCTAATTTATCAATTTCATCTAATAACATAAGAGGATTTTTCACTTTTGCTTGCTTTAATCCATTGGCAATTCTTCCTGGCATTGCTCCTAAATAAGTTTTTCTATGCCCACGAATTTCCGCCTCATCTCTTACACCGCCTAGAGAAATTCTTACATACTCTCTATTTAGTGCACGAGCAACAGAGCGAGCAATGGATGTTTTTCCTGTACCAGGAGGGCCTACTAAACATAAAATTGGACTTTCCCCTTTTCCATTTAGCTTACGAACTGCTAAATATTCTATGATTCTCTCTTTTACCTTTTCTAATCCATAGTGGTCTTCTTCTAATACTTTTTCTGCCTTTTTTAAGTCCAAATGTTCTTTTTTCTTTTTATTCCAAGGCATATCTAACAATGTTTCAATATAATTTTGAATTAAACTAGCCTCTTGACTTGCTCCTGGTAAATTCTTAAATCTTTTAATTTCTCTTTGGATTCTTTCCTTTACCACTTTATCGGCACGCAAATCATATAAGCGTTCTTCCATAGCTTCTGCTTCATAAGAAGGATTTGCTCCTTCTCCTAGTTCTTCATTAATAACCTTTAGTTGTTCTCTTAGCAAAAACTCCTTTTGATGCTTATCAATTCTATTTTTTACTTCTGTCTGAAATTCTCTTTTAATTTGTTGAATTTGTGTTTCTTCTTCAATAATTCCCATTACAAAATGGAAGCGATCCATAACTGTCTCTATTTGAAGATATTGTTGTCTTCCGTCTTGATTTAAGTGTAAATGAGCAATAATTACGTCCATTACAGTGGACAACCTATCATAAGCATCTATCTTACTTAGCTCTTTACTAGCTGCTGCATTTTCTTTTTTATAGTTTTCTATACGCTCTTTTAATAATTGTTTTAATGCCTTTTCTTCCAATTCTTCTAATGGCTCATCTTCAATTTCTCTTATAGATGCAACAAGACAT
>CALWGN010000168.1 GCA_944380055.1 uncultured Lachnospiraceae bacterium | reverse complement strand
GAGGGAATAAAAATTTTCATGCGTTTGTCGTGGGATTACAGTGGTTTTCATTGACTTTTATACAAAAACAAAATATAATTTAACCGACAGTTTTTAACCTTATCAAGGAAGTGGATGATAAATATTCCCTTGATGAAAGAACTGTCGGTTTTGTATATATACAGTGTCACTTTAGGTAGGATGATGATAGAAATAAAAGAAAAAGGAAGATGGGTATACATATGAAATATAAAATGCTTGTATTAGATTTAGATGGAACACTGACAAATTCAAAAAAAGAAATATCATATAACACAAAAGAAGCACTCATGGAGTTACAAAAAAAAGGTGTTAAAATTGTACTTGCTTCTGGTCGCCCTACTTGGGGAATTGAACCATTAGCAAAAGAATTAGAATTAGAAGAACATGGTGGATTTATTTTATCCTTTAATGGAGGAAGAGTGATTGACTGTAAAGAGAATAAAATAATATTTGAGCAAGTTATAAGAAAAGAAAGAGTTGCTGATGTTTTTGATTTAGCAAAAAAACATCATGTAAATATTTTGACTCATAAAGATAATGTTATTTTAGCAAGTGATGAAACGGATCCATATGCTCAGATAGAGGGTAAAATTAATAAAATGCCAGTAGTAGAAGTGGATAATTTAAAAGAATATATTGATTTTCCAATTATAAAATGCATTATGCTAGGAGATGGCGATTATTTACAACAGGTAGAAGAGTCAGTAAAAAATGCATTGGGAGAGCAATTTTCCGTATATCGTTCTGAGCCATTCTTTTTAGAAATAATGTCAGAAGGAATTGATAAGGCACAGTCACTAGATAGATTGCTTCAATATGTTGGCATGGAAAAAAGTGATATGGTAGCTTGTGGAGATGGTTATAATGATATTTCCATGGTACAATTTGCAGGTTTAGGCGTTGCAATGAAAAATGGAAATGAAGAGATTAGAGCTCTAGCAGACTATGTTACAGAAAAATCCAATGATGAAGACGGAATCGTAGAAGTGATTCAACGATTTTTTTACTAAGATAATGATAAGAAGATAATTGAAACTTTTGTATTATAAGAAAGTGAAATTTTAGTAGCATATTTATAATGCAAAGAGTAGTCAATGGATTAGAATAAAAAAAACTGTCTGTAAATCACACATATAAGGGGGAAGTCTTTTATTAGTGATTCCAGACAGTTTTTTGTTATTCTGTTATCTTTTTAGAAATCAACCTTTGTTCCATAATAAGTACACTTTAATAGCTGTGACATTTGTTCTGGTGTAATAGGTCTTGGATTAGAACCAGTACAAGCATCACCAACAGCTAATTTAGCAATTTCATCTACTTTTTCAAGGAATTCTTCTTCTACAATACCAAATTCCTTTAATGTAGCAGGAATGTTTAATTTCTTATTATATTCGTTAATTTTTTCACATAACTGAGATACACATTCTGCATCACTTCCTGTAATACCAATACTTCTTGCAATATCAGCATAACGGCTTTCTGCGTTTTTAGCATTGTATTGAATTACATATGGTAAGTAAATTGCATTGGCACATCCATGAGGAATATGGCCGGTTGAAAATGCTGCTCCAGTTTTATGAGCCATAGAATGAACAATTCCTAATAATGCATTAGAGAATGCCATACCTGCAAGACATTGTGCATAATGCATTTGTTCCCTAGCTTTCATGTCACCACCAAAAGAGTCTGGTAAATAATCAAATACCATATGAATAGCCTTTAATGCTAGAGGGTCAGTAAATGGACTATTTAATGTAGATACGTATGCTTCAATAGCATGAGTAAGAGCATCCATACCAGTATGTGCAGTTAATTTTGGTGGCATTGTTTCTGCTAATTCAGGATCTACAATAGCAATATCAGGAGTAATATTAAAATCTGCCAAAGGATATTTAATTCCTTTTTCATAGTCTGTAATAACAGAGAAAGCAGTTACTTCTGTTGCAGTTCCAGATGTAGAAGGAATAGCTAAGAATTTTGCCTTTGTTCTGAGTGTTGGGAAATTAAATGGAGTAATTAAATCTTCAAAGGTTGTTTCAGGGTATTCATAAAATGCCCACATAGCCTTTGCTGCATCAATTGGAGAACCACCGCCCATAGCAATAATCCAATCAGGATTAAATTCTCTCATAGCTGTAGCACCTTTCATTACAGTTTCCACAGATGGGTCTGGCTCTACATTTTCAAATAGAGTTGTTTCGATTCCAGCTTCTTTCAAATAAGAAAGAACCTTATCAACAAATCCAAAGCGCTTCATAGATCCGCCACCTAATACAAGGATGGCTTTTTTTCCTTTTAAGGTTTTTAGAAACTCTAAAGAACCTTTTCCGTAGTATAAATCTCTTGGTAATGTAAATCGATTCATAGTCTATTCTCCTTTTGAATATGTATTTTAAATATTCATATTTAGCAGATGCTTAGTTAGATAAAGCAAATAAAGTAGTAATCAATAACACACACAAAAATACGTACTTATAAATATGAATATTATGGACAAATATAATTGTCATATAAGATAGATACAAAAATATCCATTAATAAAAGATATATAATACCTATATAACTGATAAATAATAAATATAATAGTAAATAGAAAATAAAATAATTTAAAAGCTTCTAAATCGATATAATTATAACATATTTTTTGGTAAAAGTATATAAAAATATATAAAAAATAATAAAGTATAGAAGAATACGTATAATTTAAATTAAATATAATCTATTTTCAAATACTAAGTTAGTATAGTAAATATAAAATAAAGAAAAATAGTGTAGTGTATTAATAGTGCAAAAAATTTTATGTAGATAACATATAAACGTTCTATTTGATATAATAGAACGTTTAACAACAAAGATTTTCAATAACGATATGAAATAATGTAAGTCCTATTGTAAATGTGAATTGTTTCGTTTATAATGAAGCTATTAGATAAAACATATATTTGGAGGTTGCTATGAGCAAGGTAAGAACAAGATACGCACCAAGTCCTACTGGTAGAATGCACGTAGGAAATTTAAGAACAGCGCTATATGCTTATTTAATTGCAAAGCATGAAGGTGGAGATTTTCTTTTAAGAATTGAAGATACTGACCAAGAGCGTTATGTAGAGGGTGCTGTTGAGATTATTTATAATACATTAAAAGAAACTGGATTAATTCACGATGAAGGTCCAGATAAAGATGGTGGTTGTGGTCCATACGTACAAAGTGAAAGACAAGCTACTGGAATTTATATGGAATATGCAAAGAAACTAGTAGAAAAGGGAGAAGCATATTATTGTTTCTGTGATAAAGAACGTTTGGATTCGTTAAAATCTCAAGTAGCTGGCAATGAAATTATGAGCTATGACAAACACTGTTTACATTTGTCAAAGGAAGAAGTAGAAAAGAATTTAGCAGAAGGAAAGCCTTTTGTTATTCGTCAAAACAATCCAACAGAAGGGACAACTTCCTTTGAAGATGATATTTATGGAACAATTACAGTAGATAATTCAGAACTAGATGATATGGTGTTAATTAAGTCTGACGGCTATCCAACTTATAATTTTGCCAATGTAGTGGATGACCATTTAATGGGAATTACTCATGTCGTTCGTGGAAATGAATATTTATCTTCTTCACCAAAATACAATCGTTTATATGAAGCATTTGGATGGGAAGTACCAACCTATGTGCATTGTCCATTAATTACAGATGAAGATCACAAAAAGTTAAGTAAAAGATGTGGACATTCTTCTTTTGAAGATTTAGCAGAACAAGGCTTTTTAACAGAAGCTATTGTAAACTTTGTAGCACTTTTAGGATGGAGCCCAGAAGATAATCAAGAAATTTTCTCATTAGAAGAGCTAGTAAAAAAATTTAACTATAAAAATATTTCTAAGTCACCAGCCGTATTTGACTATACAAAGTTAAAATGGATGAACGGGGAATATATTAAGGCAATGGATATGGATGCTTTTTATGAAAAAGCAATTCCTTATGTAAAAAAGGTAATTACAAAAGATTATGATCTTAAAAAAATTGCCAGTTTAGTAAAAACAAGAATAGAAGTATTTCCTGATATTATAGAAATGATAGATTTCTTTGAAGCAGTTCCAGAATATGATGTGGCTATGTATACCCATAAGAAGATGAAAACAACACCAGAAACATCATTAGAAGTCTTAAAGGAAATGTTACCATTATTTGAAGCGCAAGAAGATTATAGCAACGATGCATTATATAGTGTTTTAACAAAGTATGTGGAAGAAAAAGGCTGTAAAAATGGGTATGCAATGTGGCCAGTTCGTACAGCAGTATCTGGAAAGCAAAGCACTCCAGGTGGAGCTACAGAAATTATGGAAATTATCGGAAAAGAAGAAACAATTTCCCGTTTAAAGGCTGCTATCGAAAAGCTTTCTAACCTATAATAGTGCAAAGTGTTACACAGTTACACACTGTAATAGAAAGGCATGGCTACTTATGCAACACTTATCAGAAAATCAGCAACAAGTTGTAAAACATAACAAAGGACCAGCATTAGTACTTGCTGGTCCTGGTTCTGGAAAAACAACCGTTATAACAAATCGTACAAAATACTTAATTGAGCAGTATGGAGTAAATCCTAGTAATATTTTAGTGATTACGTTTACAAAGGCAGCGGCAATGGAGATGCAAGAAAGATTTACATCCTTGATGAATGGAAGAGGGGCAGCGGTTACCTTTGGAACTTTTCACTCCATTTTTTTTCGAATTTTAAAGTTTGCATATAACTATAATGCTGCAAATATTATTAGAGAAGACCAAAGAATTGGCTTTTTAAAAGAAATTATGAAGCAGTATGATATGCAAGTAGATGATGAAAATGAATTTGTCATTGGAATATTAAATGAAATTAGTATTATAAAAAATGACAGAATTGATTTGAAGCATTACTATGCAAAAAACTGCTCAGAAGAAAATTTTATAACGTTATATGAAGGATATGAAAGAAAACTAAGAGAAGAAAATCTAATAGATTTTGATGATATGCTTTCTATGACTTATGAACTATTAACTGCAAGAAAAGATATATTAAGCCTTTGGCAGGAAAAATACCAATATATTTTAATTGATGAATTTCAAGATATTAATAAAATTCAATACGATATTATTCGTCTTTTGGCACTACCTCAAAACAATTTATTTATTGTTGGGGATGATGACCAATCTATTTATCGTTTTCGTGGTGCAAGACCAGAAATTATGCTAGGATTTGAAAAGGATTATCCAAATACAAAGAGAATGCTTTTAAATACTAATTATCGTTCCAATCGAACAATTGTATATGTGTCTACAAAATTAATTGAGCATAATAAAGCAAGATTTCCTAAAAAAATAATGGCATCAAGGCATAATCCAGTTCCAGTAATACTAAAAGAGTTTCAAACTCCACGAGAGGAAAACGAGCAAATACTAAAAAATGTACAGCAAATTATAAAAGATGGTGGCACTTACAATGAAATTGCTATTTTGTTCCGTACCAATACAGGCGCAAGAGCAGTTGTGGAAAAATTAATGGAATATAATATTCCATTTACCATTAGAGATGCTATGCCAAATCTATTTGAACATTGGATATTTAAAGATATTTTATGTTATATAAACATGGCAAATGGTGATAGAGCAAGAAAGACAGTATTGCAAGTGATTAACAGACCAAATCGATATGTACATAGAGATGCATTATCAGATAGTGAAGTTTCTTTCGATAGTATAAAATACTACTATAGAGATAAGCACTGGATGGTAGAGCGTATAGAACGATTGGAATATGATTTAAAAATGATGAAGCAGATGGCACCATTTGCTCTTATTAATTTCATTAGAAATGGAATGATGTATGAGGAATACTTAGTAGAATATGCAAAATATCGAAGAATGAAGCCAGAAGAATTACTGGATGTACTAGATGCTATTTTAGAAAGTGCCAAAGAATTTAAAAGTGTAAAGGAATGGCTTGCTCATATCGAAAGCTATACAAAAGAGTTAAGACAACAAGCAGTGTCAAGAGAAAAAATAGACAATAGTATTACTTTAAGTACACTGCATAGTTCAAAAGGATTAGAATATAAATATGTATTTATCATAGATATTAATGAGGGAGTAATTCCACATCAAAAAGCAGTGTTAGAAGCTGATATTGAAGAGGAAAGAAGATTGTTTTATGTAGGAATTACAAGAGCAAAAGACAAACTATATTTATATTATACAAAAGAACGGTATAGTAAGCCAATAAAGCCAAGTCGGTTTTTAGAAGAAATACGAAAGAAAAAAGAAAATAGTGAAGAAAGTGCTTATAATAAAACAAAAAAGGAAGGATAATGAGATACATATCCTTCCTTTTCGTTTCAGTTATTATTCTTCGTCTTCTCCAACGATTTCATCATATTCTTCAGAATCTAATAATTCATCGAAAGCATCTGCTACGATTTCATATTCTTCATCATCTTCAATATTTTCTAAGTTTGGTTCACCATCAGCTGTTTCAGAATAACGATATAAGAACACTTCGCCTTCTTCAGCTTCTGGACCAGAAGTTGGTAATAATGCAATATAATCCTTTTCTCCAGCTGGGAAAATAGCTAATACTACACATTCTAATTCACTACCATCATCAAGAGATAGTGTTACTGTCATTTCTTCATGGTCGT
>CALWGN010000167.1 GCA_944380055.1 uncultured Lachnospiraceae bacterium | reverse complement strand
TTTTTAATTAATTTACTTACTTCTTCACGTCTAAATAAACGTTGAATTTTTCTCTCTGTTGGTGCATTTCCCTTTTGAACTTCTGCTCCACAGCTTTCAATGGATTCTTCTGTGTGAACCTTTGAAGAACCAGTAGCACCACCACAGCCATCTCGTCCAGTACGACCACCTAATAAAATAATAATATCTCCTGGGTCAGATGTTTCGCGAATGACTGCTCTTCTTGGAGCTGCTCCCATTACTGCTCCAATTTCCATACGTTTTGCAACATAGTTTGGATGATATAATTCCTTAACGTAGCCAGTTGCAAGACCAATTTGATTTCCGTAGGAGCTATATCCATGTGCCGCACCTGTCACAATTTTCTTTTGTGGTAATTTTCCACTTAATGTTTCAGATAATGGCTTTGTTGGATCGGCTGCACCTGTAATACGCATTGCCTGATATACATAAGTACGTCCTGATAGTGGATCACGGATTGCTCCACCAAGACAAGTAGCCGCACCACCAAATGGTTCAATTTCTGTTGGATGATTATGAGTTTCATTTTTAAAGTTTACTAACCATTCTTCTACTTGTCCATCTACCTCTACTGGTACAACAATAGAACAAGCATTAATCTCTTCCGATTCTTCTTGGTCAGTAAGTTTTCCATCTGCCTTAATTTTTCTCATTGCCATCAATGCTAAATCCATAAGACAGATAAACTTATCATTTCTATTTTTAAATATTTCTTTATGAGTATTGTAATAAGCTTTGTATGTTTCCTCTATAGGAACACGATAATATCCATCTTCAAATGTAATATTTTTTAATTCTGTTTGGAATGTCGTATGTCTGCAATGGTCAGACCAATAAGTATCTAGTACACGAATTTCTGTCATAGATGGATCTCTATTTTCTTCGTTTTTAAAATAATTTTGAATATGAAGGAAATCCTTAAAAGTCATAGCAAGGTTTAAAGATGTATACAACTGTTGTAACTGTTCTTCTTCCATGTCCTTAAAACCATCAAAAATAATTACATCATCTGGTTCTTCAAACTCTGTAACTAATGTTTTTGGAATGTTTAAGTCTGCTTCTCTAGAATCCACTGGATTAATACAGTGATTTTTTAAACGAGCTACCTCATCATCTGTCAATGTTCCAGAAATTACATAAGTTGTAGCAGAACGGATTACTGGCTCTTCGGTTTCATTTAACAACTTTACACATTGCTCTGCTGAATCTGCACGTTGATCAAATTGCCCTGGTAAATATTCTACTGAAAATACAGTATCTCCTTCTTCACATGGAAATGTAGTCTCATATAGGATATCCACTGGTGGCTCAGAAAAAATAGTACCTTTTGATTTTTCATAAGTTTCTTCAGATAAATTTTCAATATCATATCGAATTAGTACACGTACTTTCGTTACCGTACTAATCCCTAAATAACTGCTAATTTCCTCTGATAGTTCATTTGCCTTTACTGCAAATGGTGCTTTTTTTTCCACAAATACTCTCTTGACGCTCATAACATCCTCCATATTCATTTGTTTTATTTTCACTTAAAGTTAATTATTGTCATAGTACAACAACTATCCTTTTAGCTACTATTTAGGTATTTTCCTCTGTAATATGTACTTATATTACTTTGTTATTACCTTAGTTTTTATTATAGCATTTTATAACAACCCCTTGCAATCCTATTTTTAATAATATTACTGAGCCATTGCATCTAATGCTAATTTCATAAGAGCCTTTACTTCCTCTTCTTCCATACTCATTATTTTACTAATTTCTTCTAGTGTAGCTTCTCTTCCTAAGTCTTCTGCCATTTTTGTAGTAATTTCATTTAATGCATTGATTTTATCCGCTAATCTTTGTGCTGTTTCTTCTGACATTGTTTCTTCTTCTAATGCACCTTTCATAGCTTCATGAATTTTTTCTAGTACATGGCTTTCAAAATCTCCTGATGTAAACGTTTCTACTGCCATAGCTAGTGCTACGTTTCCCTCTGCTACTAACTCAGCAATAGATAACTCATCTGCTGGATACGCCTTTGCCACTTCGATTACTCTATCTAAATATCCTTCAATTAGACGATTTTTTGCAATTATATCTCCTGCCTGTATTTTTTCTAATAACTGATTTGTTTCTACTAAATCGCAAGGAACAATTCCTTCTAATTCTTCTTCATACATTTTAAAAAAATTTAATTCATTCATATTTTATTCTCACTTTCTAATATTTAACACTTTAATATTCTATTTCAAAATATCTTAACTAAATATATGAAATGAAAAGTATAGTGCTTTCCTCATTCAACCATTCATTTTCTTTTATGAACTTACCTATCATAGTACCAAAATACTATATAAATTACAATAATATCTTCTTTCCCCATAAAAAGCGGAGAAAATCTTTTACTATTTTATACTGCCATTCTATCGACCTTCCCAAAAGTTTTTTACGTTCTTTTCTATTGTATTCATTTCTACAATTTTATAATCGCTCCATTCCATTGGGAACTGCTCTACATAATCTCTATATAGAAATCTTTCATCTAACAATACAATAACTCCTTCATCTTCATCGGTTCGGATTAATCTTCCTGCTGCCTGCAACACTTTATTCATAGCAGGATATCGGTAGGAAAAATTAAATCCATTCTCCCCTTTTTTATCATAAAATTGCTTTAGTATTTCTCTTTCTATGCAAACCTGTGGAAGACCTGTCCCAACAATTAAAACTCCTATTAATTGGTCCTTTTTTAAGTCAATTCCTTCCGAAAAAATTCCTCCTAGCACACAAAATCCAATTCTTCTTTCACTCTTTTGAGATTCAAACTGTAATAAAAATTCCTCTCTGTCTTTTTCATTCATTTGAGCTTTTTGTAAAATAACGTTTTTCTTTTCCTCCTCTTCTAGTAAGCGATATACTTGCTCCATATAAGAATAAGATGGAAAAAATACGAAATAGTTTCCATTTTGTACTGATGTTACTTTTTTAATATATTGTCCTATTTTGATATACTCCAGTCTGTTTCTTCGCGTATATTTGCTACTAATATCCCCACCAATACATAATAATCTTTTTTCACTATGAAATGGTGATGGTACATAGATGGCATAATCTTCTTGATTTCCGCTTAATAGCTCTTTGTAATAAGTAATTGGAAGCATTGTTGCCGAGAAAAATATAGTACTCCTGCCCTGCATATAACATTCACTTAAATTATTTGATGGGTTAATACAGAAAAAACGGACAAAGAAACTTCCATCTTCTTCTAACTTCCCATAGGTTTCATAATTATCATCTACTCTTTCATAAATATTTAAAAAATCACGAACTTTAAAAAATAGTTCACTCATTTCCTTTGTAATAGGAACATTTGGATGTACTTCCGAAAACTTTTCTAAATCAGCATAAAGCTTTTCCATGCTACTAATTAAAACTCCAAGCCCTTCTCCCTCTTGGTATATTTTATAATCCTCACACTCTCTTTTTAGCTCTAACATGATTTTATTACAACGTGAAAATTTCTTTGTAATAGAGTCAAATCCTTTGTATAGTCGTTTTCCTTCTAAAAAATCTTCTTTTTTAATAGAAGCACTATACATTTCTCTTGCTCTCTCCACTAAATTGTGAGCTTCATCTACAAGAAAAACGTAATCACCACAAACTCCATCAGCAAAATATCGTTGCAACCGTACATTTGGATCAAAAATATAATTATAATCACAAATAATAGCATCTACCCAATAACTAATATCAAGACTCATTTCAAAAGGACATACATTATGTTTTTTTGCATATTGTTCTATGATATCTCTATTTATTTCATTTTCGGATGTAATCACATCATATACTGCCTCATTTACTCGTACAAAATGATCCAATGCATATGGACAAGATTCAGGATTACACTCACATACTTCCATTGGACAAACTTTTTCTTTTGCAGTAATGGTACAATTTTTTATATCCATTCCATTATTTCTTAAAATATGAAAACCTTCCTCTGCCACTGTTCTAGTAATTGTTTTTGCCGTTGTATAAAAGATTTTATCAGTAAGCTCTTCTCCCATTGCTTTTATAGAAGGAAAAATAGTAGAAAGAGTTTTTCCAATACCTGTTGGTGCCTGTATATACAACACTTTTTCTCTTACAATAGTTTTATATACGCTAACAACCAAATCCCGTTGCCCTTTCCGATACTCAAATGGAAAATCTACTTTTTTAATAGATTCATTTCTATTCTTTTTATGATTGTACAAATAATCTCCCCATTTTGAAAATACTTTTATATAGCTATAAAACTCCTCCTCTAGCTGTTTCCATGTATAATGTTTCACAAATCGTTTTATTTCATGCGTATCTAAATTACAATAAGTAACCTGTATTCCTATTTCATCTAATACATATTCCTTTCCGTACATATATCCATAGCAAATTGCTTGTGCCATATGTACAAGTGCTGGCATTTCAATTTTGTTAACATCACCATACATTCCTTTAATTTCATCAATAGTTACCATTCCATCCTTAGTAAAAATCCCATCTGCTCGTCCTTCTAATAATAAACGGATTTTTCCACAAGGTACTTCTATATTTAAAGATACTTCACTGCGATAATCTCCCCCCATTTCCTTTTGTATTTTTCTATGTATTTTTCCTCCTTCTAACATAGCATTTTTCTTCTTTTTATCGCTTTTTCTGTTATCAATGCTTCCTGTACGCAAAATAAACTCCACTAAATTGCGTACAGAAATTTTTATACAATCGTTTTTTAATTTATACATATTCCATTATGCCTTTCTAATGTATCTTTCTATGTTTACCATATAAGAAAGCCTTTGCAAAGTCAAGTCTACCTATCCTTCTTTCTCCTTATTTAACTCTTCCATTTGTTTAAATACTTGATGTATTCCTGTACTAGATAATGCACTGACCATTCCACCTAAAATAATCTCTGGGGATATACTACTTCTTATCCAAATATTCAAAACAATTCCTATAATCATTAATAATGATGGAATCCATCTATTATCTATTTTTTTCCACTGTTTTAGACCATATCCAATACAAAAACAAATTCCTGCAATAACTGGAATAAAATATCCTTCTAAAAATGTAAGATCCATATAAACCTCCTTATATAAATTACTACTTCATATATTATTATATGCATTGCATAGCAAACCATTGCATAGCAAACCATTGCATAGCAAATCATTGCATTATATTGTATTGCACAAATGTATTATATATAAGGTATTCTCCATTTTATTGTCTTAATTTTTTATTTTATTAAAAATTTTAAAATAATTATTGACAATTACTTCTTTTTGTGATAGACTGAATAAGTCAAAAGGACATACATACTAAAGGGGTATAGTTCAATGGTAGAGCGGCGGTCTCCAAAACCGTAAATACGGGTTCGAATCCTGTTACCCCTGCTACTAAGCTTCCAAATATTTGGAAGCTTTTTTGTTTTACAGAAATTCTCTTTTTCTCTTTTATAAAACAGTCCGTAGCTTATATTGACTACGGACCATTAACACATAGTGTCTATCTTCGTAATATTTGAACAGCTTCAAACACATTTTTCACTCCAATACATTTAATTCCTTGTGGAATTTCTAATCCTTCCATAGAAACTGCTGGCATAATGCATGTGTGAAATCCTAGTTTTTGCGCTTCGTTAACTCTTTGTTTTGCATGACTGACTGCCCGCACTTCCCCCGCTAAACCTACTTCTCCAAATATAATTGTCCCAGCATCAATTGCCTTATCTTCATAGCTAGATATTACTGCCATAATAATACCCAAATCTAGTGCTGGCTCTGTAATTTTTATTCCACCTGTAATATTTACATAGGCATCACACTCTGATAAAGAAAGCCCTAGACGTTTTTCTAATACTGCTAATAATAAGTTTACACGATTGTAGTCTGTTCCTGCCGCAGTTCTTCTTGGCAAACCAAAATTAGTTCTGCAAACAAGGGCTTGAATTTCTAATAAAATTGGTCTT
>CALWGN010000166.1 GCA_944380055.1 uncultured Lachnospiraceae bacterium | reverse complement strand
AATGGTTCTTTTGATGGCCAGTTTAAATTTTCCTTTAATGCTTCTACATTTTCTACTCCAAGAGGTTCTCCATGAGCACTTGCCTTTCCTTGCTTTGCTGGACAACCGTATCCAATTTGAGTCTTTACAGTAATAAAGGATGGTCTTGTTGTATCTGCTTTTGCCGCCTTAATTGCTGCACCAATTTCTGCCAAATCATTTCCGTCTTCTACTACTAAAGTTTGGAAACCAAATGCTTCCATTCTCTTTTGTACATCTTCTGTAAATGCAATATCTGTAGATCCTTCAATAGAAATCTTATTAGAATCATAAATAACAATTAACTTACTAAGACCTAATGTACCTGCAAGTGAAAATGCTTCAGAAGAAATACCTTCCATCATACATCCATCTCCACCTAATACATATGTGTAATGGTCTACAACTGGGAATTGTTCTTTATTAAAAATAGACGCTAAATGAGCTTCTGCCATAGCCATACCAACAGCCATACCCATACCAGCACCAAGTGGACCTGTAGTTGCTTCTACACCAACTGTATGTCCAAACTCTGGATGCCCTGGTGTTTTAGAACCCCATTGTCTAAATTCTTTTAAGTCTTCTACTGATAAATCTCCATATCCAAATAAATGGAATAAAGAATACAATAATGTTGAACCATGTCCTCCTGATAAAATAAAGCGGTCACGATTGCTCCACTTTGGATTTTTTGGATTATGATTCATATGGTTTGCCCATAGCTCATAAGCAACTGCTGCACAGCCTAATGGTAATCCTGGATGTCCAGAGTTTGCTTTTTGCACTGCATCTGCTGCTAATACACGAATAGCATTTACAGATTGAATATCAATGTTTGACATATTATTCCTCCTAGAAATTAAAATATATTAGACTTAGTTTATATTGTAACAAAGGTACTTTCTTTTATCAAGTTGTTTTGTTTTATAACAACTTGTCTGTTTTGGGTAAAAAGCTATGACTTTGCATTTCCATTACACTTTCTATAAAGATTAAATCAAAAAACAACATAAAATCCTATATTAGTATGGTTTTCAAGTAAGCTCTCTATAAAATAGAACAGTTGTCTGCAAAAATATACATTAATCCTATTATAATGTACTTATTTTACAGACAACCATTATTTAACAGTCTTTACAAACTAATATTAAAATAAACTTTTTCTATATCATTTACTATTTTAAGTGAATACCAAAGATTTTATTCCCTGTAACTAATATAAATTTCTTTCTATTATTGGTTGGAATCATCTTAGCAATACCACTTTCAAATTCATTGTCATATTTTGTACCTCCATTCATATTGTAAATTTTACAATCTCTGGAATTGTACATAACAACAAAATTATTTGCTATGTAAATTTCATCGTATAGAAAATCTATCTTTTTACTAAAATCTACTTTTCCTTTTGTATCGTAAATACGAATTTCTTTCTCATCATTTTCATTGACTAAAACAACACCTATATTGTCAGAATCAGAAAATACACTTTCTACGTGCATTTCCTCTTCTTCTGTACTAAATGTTATTTCTGTTACTAGACTAGGTTGATTTTGCTTTTTTAAAGAGTAAATAGAAAGCATATTATCCCCATAGGCAACTGCTGTACTTTCATCTAAAAATTCTACAATAGGGACCATAGTATTTGTATCGGAATAATGTTCAAATCCACCAACTAATCGGTCTGTATAGGACTCACCAATTTCATCCATATTATAAAAAACTACTTTATTTTTCATCAGACCGCCTGACACGTACAAATAAGAAACCATTAGCTGTGTTCCACTTGGACTTAGGGAAATACTAAGTGGATATCCCATTGTTGCTAAAGGCGTCTTGATTTCTATATCCAGTGGTGTTCCATCTTTTTCATAATAGTTAATATAGCTAACTTCAGATGCTTCACCAACTACTGCTATCATACCTTGCTTTGCAATATCTACTTTCGAAATAGAATATCCATTAGTAATTGTTCCCTCTAACCCTTTTTCTTTGCTTACAACAACAATAGTTGTTCCATTAATATCTGCAACAACTGCATATTGTCCTTGTACATATGCTTTTGGATTTTTCATTTCATAAGGTGCTGTCCATACAATAGCACCTTTTTCATCAATATAACTAGCACCACTTTTACTATATTGTAATACACTATTTCCAAATGCTATGTATTGTAAGGAATCTGAACCTTCATTGCTAAATTCCCAATCAATAGCATAGGATCTAAACTCCCTACCAATATCATATATAAAATAAGCAATTCCCATAAGTATAACAACAGCAATACCAATTAATATACGAAATCTTATTTTTCTTTTATGCCTCTTTACCTTTTCCTGTAACTCTCGCTCCTCTTCTAGCTCCTTTGTATTGATTACTCGCTGACGAAGCAACTCTTTTTGCTCCTGTCGCATTAAATCCTTTTCTTTATCCATCGTACATTCCTTTCCTTTTCTATCTATCCTGTAACTAAAATTTTCCTATTCCAATATGAACGCCTTGCGTTCATAGTCTTGTCACATTCGCCAAATGCTTCGCGCTTGGCTCATTGTGTTCATTATATCACGAATTCGTGCTAACGCACTACTCGTTGCTTCGCAACTATTCGTGATCGCCATTCGCCGCTCACGATGAATAGGCTTCGCCTACTCCCGCTCGCTAACGCTCATTATATCATAAGAAATCTATATGATTCAAAATATTTTTCAATAAAAATTTATTGTTTTCTTTAAGGTAGTTTTATTGTTTGACCAATATATAGCTGATTTGGATCTGTTATTCCATTTAACAGACAAATAGCTTTTACCATATCTGTGGAACCATAATAATCAATGCTAATGTATAGTAGTGTGTCCCCTGGCTGGATTACATACTCTTTTATCGTATTTACCTGTCCTCCTACTTCTTCTGCTTGACTGCTGGTTAAGCCATCATTTGGATTTATATTTGCTGTTGTTTCATCGGTTGATGACTTTGTAGCGTTATCTGCTACATATTCACTGCTTTCAGACAATGTTATATCTTCTTTTGCAAAAGAGTTATCCCAAGATGCTTCGATGCTATTTGTAGCACCTACTGGTATATGTGCGCTTGGCTCTTGTGGCTCCTCTCCTGTTTGTGATACTCCAATTCCAAAAGCTAATAATACTACAGCTACTCCTGCTAATAGAGAGTACCATTGCTTTACATTTGTTTTTGTCTCTTGATTCTTTTTTCCCTCCATAATCGTTCTAAAACTTTTAATTGCTCGTTCTTCTATAATGGCTTCTTTTTCTACTTTTCTTGTTTCTACCATGTAATCTTGCATACACTGGTTTTGCTCAAAAAATACATAATATCCTTGACTTGCACTTAACTCTGTACCTGAGCCCACCCAAAAGTTTTGTTCATCACCTCTACACAACAAAAATAAACTATTTTTATTGGCAAAAGTTTCTCTATGTATTTGCTTTAATACAATAAAATCTAACTTTGCCTCTTCTTTTCCATGAATAAACCAACCACAGATACTTGATTCTGGAAAATATTTTTTTCTTTCCTCTTCAATTTCTTTCCATTTGGATGCTGTAAACTGTATTTCTCCAGATGGTAACCATAATCCGTCTATTTCAATGGCACCATCTACAAACCAGCATTCATTTCCTTGTATATTCTCTACTCCTCCTAATAAAATCCCAACTTTAGGAACCGATTCTTCTTTATTTGTTTCCCCTATTCTACGTATAAATGTATGTACATAGTCTTCTAAGTAAATGCGAAACATCGCATCTTTTTGTCCTACCTGACGTATATTTTTAGGCAACTGTGCTCTCTGTTTCATTTCCCTCTCTCCAATCATTCAATATAAGCTTATCCTAGCACATATTCTCTCCAAAGTTTGTCGTTTTTTCGGGTCGAATGAATAAAACTTTTCGACAGCTTTCTTACACAGTAATAATCCCCATAACGCCTAGTAAAACCTAATTTTTTTATAAAATAATAATTTTTATATGCTATTTTGTTATATATCCATCATATATTGGAAAGAATGTATTAAAAGCGTTAATAGAAGAAGTAGAAAACGCGTAAATGAAATGAAGGAGTACCTTATGGTTAAAAATAAATTTACTACATTTTATCACAAAGCAGATGATACCTTTTCTATTGGAGTATTCGCACACCAATTAAATTTTTTAGTAGAAGAACATGAAAAAAAACACGGTCCTTCCTCCATACTGTTTCTTTGTATTGGAAGCGACCGTGTAACTGGTGACTGCTTAGGTCCCCTAATTGGATATAAATTATCTAATACACAACATTTTATCCACATTCCTGTTTTTGGAACATTAAAACATCCAGTTCATGCAATTAATCTTTGCGATACATTAGAAGCAATTAAAATACAATATAAAAATCCTCTTATTATTGCTATTGATGCTTCTATTGGCGATAACTCTCATATTGGATATATTACGCTCAGTAACCGCGCACTTCGTCCTGGTCTTGGTGTAGAAAAGAATTTGCCTGAGGTAGGACATATTACTATTACCGGTATCGTTAGTGATGAGTGTAACTTTAACTGCTTATTTTTACAACATACCCCACTGTCTCTTGTTATGTCTTTGGCTGATTGTATTTTTTATGGTATTTCTAGATTTTTCGGTTACGATAAATGGAGATTGCCTCTGTAATAGAATCTACATCTTCTTCATGAAGGATATGAATAATAGCATCTATTCTATCCTTCTGAAGTAACTCTTTTCCTAAATAGCCTTCATAATGAGAAGCAATATGCATAGACATTTGTGCAATTTTTGTTTCTGACTCTTCTAATTGCTCCCTTATTTCTCTTAACTGCTCTTTAATCTCATCAATTCTATCCTTATTGGCATCAACTATCTCATCGGTAATAACTTTTTTTGTTACTAATTCAAATTTAGATAATGCTTCTTGTTTTTTCCTTCCAATAGCTTCAATATCTACCTCAACCTTAGCAATATCATAATTATAGCTTCCTAAATTGTAGCTAGTATCATCTTTGTCCTTATGAATAGCATGAGTAATTACCTTTACTTTCTTTTTATTCGATCGAATATACCCTCGAATTAGCACCATTTCCTTTAAGCAGCTTAAATATTTTATCTTTACTTTACTTGTAATCGTAACATATATAGTAAAAAAGAGAATAGAAATCCCACTATAAAGTCCTGCTAACATCATTTCATTTTTTACTGGTAAACAATAAAAAATAGCATATGGAACTATTGCTAGTATAACAATAACTGTTGTAATTGCCAGTAGCCACTCTGTAAATGTTTGTGGCATAAACAAACTATAAAAGATATATGTATTACAAAATTTTGGAAGTGAATTTTGCTTTGGCAGTGTGACTAACTTATTTTTTAATACACGTCTTTCTTCTAACAACTCACTGGTTTCTTCTTTTACTCTTTCTTTTATTCCTATATTTTTTGCTTGCTCTCTTTTTATCTGTAATCTTTTTAGTTTTTCTTTTGCAATTGTAATTTCTTTATCATAACTACTAGTAATTGCCTGCTGTCTATCACGAACTGTTTTATCAATTTCATCTTTTACTGCTTTCTTTTCTATATCTAACAATTTTTCAATTCGCTTTTGTTCTAATCTTAGCTTGCCTTCTACTTCCTTTTCCTCTGCTAACATTGTCACTACATTTTTTGCCTCTTGTAAAAAACTGATATTATCTGTTATTGGACGTTCCATGTAACCTCCTCCTATGTAATATAAACTATTACCTTATTTTATCATTTATTTTAAAAGCTAACAACTACCTAATAATGATAATATGTATAAAATTGTAGGATTACAATACATATGTTACAACTGAAAAATAAAAAGCGAGGATAGACTCACTTTGTGTTATACTTTAATCACCACAAAAAAATAAACATAAAGGAGTATCCTCGTATGAATAGTATAACA
>CALWGN010000165.1 GCA_944380055.1 uncultured Lachnospiraceae bacterium | reverse complement strand
TTATTATTTGCCCATTTTGTCATACTATATGATTTTTCTTGTAGTAAAATACCATCTTGTAAGCGAAGGTGTATTTTAGATACATTCATATACATACCAAAGCTATGTATTATACACTCTTCTATTTTCCCATTACTAGATAAACATTCTTGTATCCAGATATTTTTCTCGTCATCCCTACCATAAAGAATATATACTATTTCATTGCTATTTTCTATTTTTACTACTTGGCGATTAGTATGATTCATCTCATTCATCCAATAATTACAATCAACAAACTGAATAAAGGAATCTGTTTGTTGTTCTAATAGTTGATTACGAATAGAAACATAGTCTTTGATAGAAACCTTTTCTATATTTAATTTTAAATTGGCTTTTTCTTTATTAATTGTAAACCAATCCTCTAAAATATTTGTATAAACCGTATATCCTATTTGATTATATAAAGAAAATAGGGATTTGCTAGCTGGCACTAATGTAAAAAATGCTGCACCTTTTTTTATTTCTTCTTTTACTGCAAAGTTTTCTAGCTTACGCATAAGCCCTTGCCCTCTAGCACTTTCTTTTGTAGCTACTGCATATACATACCGACCTTTTATTTTATCAGTTTCTACAATATTTTTTTCATCTAATCTCATGTTTTTAAAAGAATGAGAAGCTACTAGTAACTGACTATTAGGTACTTGATATATCATTTCCACTGGAATCATTTGCATCATGGCTACTACTTCATCTTCTTTTACGGCAACATACACTTGTTCACTAGCAAAACCAGACTCTAAATACATATCAATATAGCTTTCTTCATCATGAAAACATTGGTGCCATAGTTGTTTTACTTGATTCTTTTCTGACTGCCTTGCATTTCTAAATTGAATCATTTTAATGCCTCGCTTTATAAATATTTAAAATATTACTATACCATTTTTGCCTCATATTTTGTTAATATGATTTCTGGATAATAAGATAATTTTGCTTTTCTTAATCCTTCAATTCCTAAATCTTCTTCACGATTAATATATTTAAACTGACTTGCTTCATGTCTTACAAACTCTCGATTTACAATTGGATATGCTCCCTGTACATGATAAAATGCCTTTTCTACGTGTACAACAAATACATCTTCACTTAGCTTTTCTCCAAATGTAAACGCTACAACTTTTCCTTCCTGACGAATCAATCCACCTTTTAATCCAAGTTCTTCAAATTCTTCAAATGCTTTTTGTATCATTTTTTGTTCTGCTTCTTTTGATTCATTACCTTCTACTTCATTTTCTATACACCATTGACGATTCATTTCACGACACTCGTCCATATTTTCCTTAGAAATTGATTCATAGCTCCATTCTTTTTCTACAAATTTATTGATATGGTTTCTTTTTCCATGATATTTTTTTCCCTTTAACTCCATTAAATCTACACTATTGTAAATATAATCAGATACATCTCTGTCTTCTGTATAAACAAACTTTTCTGGGAATAACTGTTCTAATTCTTCCTTAACCTTTTCTGTAACTCCATATAATGTTAATGTTCTTCCTTTTTCCTTTACAAAAGCCATTAACTTTTCAATAGCTGCTTTTGGATTTTTTGTCATTGGATATGCAAAAGCCATATTTTCTTTATCTAAATTGGAAACTAAAAATAATGTATCATCTTCCTCTGCCATTTTTACATCATAATATTCTCCCCATAGATAAATATTCATAAATGAATATTCTGCTCCATATGGTTGCATTTGTTCTATATATTTTGTTATTAATTGTTTATCTTCTAGTGTAACCGTTCTAAAATTCATAGTTGTCATTAAATCCTTTCTTAGTCCTAATATTTTATAATCTATAATATTTCTATACTTCTAAAATTTTTTCTAAATTTAAAAATTTGTTTTATTTCATTATAGCACTAAAACTGTGCAGTATGGAGGAGTTTATTATTTTTTTACACTTTTCGTCATATCATGGAATTTATTTTCTAAATTTTTATCTCGTATAGAAATTTTTACCATATTTTTTTCTAAATATATTTTTTTATGAGACAAACGCTTTTTATTCTTTATACTTTCACATAGGGATTTATACATAAGAAAAAGAAGTCTAATAGTGTTTGCATAACCAATTATCTTTTATATTTTTATATATTGTAGTAATTATTAATTACTGACATAATATACATAAAAAATAACTTTTATTTTAACATCTCTTAGTACTTCTCATTCTATGATATAACTTTCCTATTTATATTTTGATATATGCTTTGTTTTCTCTCTTAATAATCTTTATAACTTAATTACTTTTTTATTTCTGAAAACATTCCTTCAAACCAATCAGCACAAAATCCTTCGATTTCACCTTTATCGCAGGCACTAGCTAATGCTGGATCAATTGGTAATTTAGCTATTACATTTAGTCCATATTGCTTTGCAATCTCATCTACATGGCTTTCTCCAAATACTGATATTTTTTTATTACAATCTGGACAAGAAAGATAGCTCATATTTTCTACAATACCTAAAATTGGAACATTCATTTGCTTTGCCATCTTTACTGCTTTCTCAACAATCATAGATACTAATTCTTGAGGAGAAGTAACAATAATAATCCCATCTACTGGCAAGGATTGAAATACTGTTAACGCAACATCACCTGTCCCTGGTGGCATATCTACAAACATATAATCAACTGTTCCCCAGTTTACATCTGTCCAAAATTGCTTTACCATACCTGAAATAACTGGTCCTCTCCAAACAACAGGATCCGTTTCATTTTCAAGTAATAGATTCACTGACATAACCTTTATACCATCTTTTGTTGTAGCTGGTAGAAGTCCTTGTTCATTAAACGGAGCCTTTCCTTTTATTCCAAATACTTTTGGAATTGATGGTCCTGTAATATCTCCATCTAAAATAGCTGTTCGATATCCTTGACGATTAAATACAACTGCTGAAAGAGCAGTTACTAATGATTTTCCTACTCCACCCTTTCCACTTACAATTCCTATTACTTTATTTACTTGACTATGTTCATTTAATTTTTCTAAAAATGGTTTCCCTACATTCTCACACTTTGAAGCACAAGAGTTACAGTCGTGATTACATCCACTCATACTATCACCTATCCTTTCTTTTGTTTATAACACACTATTTATTTTCCCTATAAAATTGGGGGATACCACTTTAGTGATACCATTTTGCTAATTGTGATACCTTTATAGTTTAGCAGAATTTTTTTAAATTTACACCTATAAAAATTCAGTCATATTCGTACGATATCTTTTGGGTAACATTTTTTGCTGTAACTTTAAATTTTCTCGTTCCTTAATACTAACTGAATGTACAAAACTTTTCCATAAATACTCATATTGATCTTCTTTTACATCCATATGTTTTATGTTATCATCATTTACAACAACCCATTTACCATCTGATCTGTGTACCACAGCATATTTCCTATCTTCATCATAAATAATCCAATTTTCCGCTGGTAAACGATCCGAAAAATAGTCGGCAAGTGGTATTAAAATATTATTTTTAGACTTAAGTTTTGCAAATAATATTTGATTACTTGTCCTTTGGAATCGTAAAAAACCAGTAAATAGATGTGTTTCTTTTCCTATTTCTCTAACAATTCTAAAACAATTATATATATCTTTGTCTTGAAGACATTCCATTGTTTTTTCCTTATATATAAGTGCTTTTTCCACAAACTTATACATAATAGTTCCCTTATCCTTTTCATAACTAAGGGACAATTGATAAAGATTATAATATATTTGCTCCGATAGTTTCCTAACAGTTCTAATTACTTTTTCTACTTTTTCTTTATCATATTTTACTGGAATATATTCACAAAACAGTTCATATTCGTATTGATTATCAATTACAAGCTTAACTTCTTCTTTTTTAATCCTATATTCCCATGCATCATAAATACCACATAGTATAGATTCAAAGGAATCTTTACATACAATTACTTTCATACTACTATCCTTTTCCTATGTTATAGCTGTCCATGTAAAGCTATTATTTTATCTTCTATTGTTGGTGGTATAGATACATTCATATCATCAAATAATGTTAATTGCCTATAACTATTACTGTGTTCAATTTCCCAGTTATTTTTGTGTTCTACACCTATTAGTTGATTGGTAATAAAGTTTTCTTCTATTCTAACTTTATTAAACATCTTACCTTTACAAGTAATAAAATATTGGGCCCTTTTTAATACAACTCCCATTTTTTTAATATGCTCAAAGTCTAACATCCCATGTCTTCTTGCTTTTATAATTCTTTTAGCCGATTTTACACCAATGCCTGGAACACGTAGTAGCATATAATAATTCGCATGATTAATTTCCACAGGGAATAGTTCTAAATGACGCAATGCCCAATCACACTTAGGATCTAATAATACATTAAAGTTTGGCCTTTCTTCACTTAATAATTCATTTGCCTGAAATCCATAAAATCGAAGAAGCCAATCCGCCTGATACAACCTATGTTCTCTTAGCAAAGGTGGACCATCCTTTAGTACTGGTAATAAGCTATCCTCTACACTTGGAACATAAGCAGAATAAAATACACGTTTTAAATCATAATTTTTATACAATGCTTCACTAACTGCCATTATCTGGTAGTCATTTTCTCCTGTTGCCCCTATAATCATCTGGGTGCTTTGTCCTGCTGGAACAAATTTAGGACTTTTATTATAAATAATTAGCTCATTTTTATTATCTTTAATCTGGTTTTGTATAAACTTCATAGGTTTTAAAATTGTGTTTCTTGTTTTTTGAGGAGTCAATCTCTTCATACTATCTGATGTAGGAAGTTCTAAATTAACACTCATTCTATCTGCCAAATAACCTAGCTTTTCTATAATCTCTGTGGATGCTCCTGGAATAGCTTTTACATGGATATATCCATTAAAACCATGGATTACTCTAAGTTTATATATAGCTTCATAAATAAGCTCCATTGTATAAGTGGGACTTTTTAAAATTCCAGAACTTAAAAACAAACCTTCTATATAATTTCTTTTATAAAATTCCATTGTTAATTTACACACTTCATCTGGTGTGAAAGAGGTTCTTACTACATCATTGGAATACCTATTGACACAATATTTACAATCAAAAATACACTCATTAGTAAATAAAATCTTTAATAAAGAAATACATCTACCATCTGCTGAGAAACTATGGCAAATTCCTGACACAGTCGTATTTCCTAGCATTCCTTTTTCCCCTCTTCTTTTAGAACCACTAGATGTACAGGCAACATCATATTTTGCAGCATCTGATAATATTTTTAACTTTTCTTCTATCGATAATCCTTCTTGCAATAACATATATCCACTTCCTTAAAAATAATATATCGAACATATTTTCTTTTAGGATAACATACTTTTAATGTTATTGCAAGAAAATTCGAACATATTTTCTGTTCTTTATTTTTTATTATGTCGTTCTAGCCAATCTAATATATCCTTGAATACTATATACCTATCTGTTTCGTTTAAAATTTCATGTCTATCTTCTTCATATAGCTTTAATTCGATATCCTCAATATTCTCCTTTTCTAACTGTTCTTTTACTTTGCGTACTCCTTTAGAAAATCCTCCAATTGGATCATCTGCTCCAGAGACTACTAAAATTGGTAAATTTTTAGGAATACGGTCTATATGCTTGTTAGCAGCTAATCCCATTAAAATATCAAATAAATCCATGTATGCACCTACTGTAAAATTGAAATTACAATACGGACTTTCATTGTATTTATCTACCATTTGCGTATCTTTTGATAACCAATCGTTTTTTGTCTTGTTCGGCTTAAACTTTTTATTATGATTTCCTAACACTAGCCAATGCATTAACTTAGAATGATACCTTTTTCCTTTTAGCTTTGCAATCATTGTTGCAATAATTCTACCACTAAGTGCTACTGCAAATGGTTGGTAAGCAGTTCCCATTATAATAACTCCATCTAGCCCTTTACCAAATATGGTTATATATTTTCTAGTAAATAGTGAACCCATACTATGCCCCATTAAAAAATATGGAACGTTGGGATATTCTTTTTTTCCATATCCATATACCGTTCTTATATCCTTAATTACAAGAGTTTTTCCATCTTTATCTGCAAAGTATCCAAAATCATCTGGTGTCTTTGCAGTTGCACCATGTCCTAAATGATCATGTCCATATACTACATATCCTGCCTCTGTCAAATATCTTGCAAATTCATCATATCTGTCTATATACTCTATCATTCCATGTACTATTTGTACAACACCTTTTATTTCTACATCTGGTACCCATTTTACACAATGCAATTGTTCACCTGCTCTTTTAGAGCTAATATAAAAATCTTCTTTTTTCATTCTAGTACCTCCTTTAATATTATGTTTATTATACTCTCTTTTTTATTTTTTTCAATTCATCAAAACTACTACATTTAAAAATTATACTTTCTATATATATTTTTTTATATATTTATATATCCTAATATTTATATTTTCTACTTATTTATATGTAATTTTTTTATCTCCCTTTTTTTATTTACAACTTTTTAACTTTACAAAACTGTACTTTTATACTAAAATATTTAATTGTCAGCAAACTAAAAAGATAACATCTATTTTTTGTGTTAATTTGCATAAAAAATAGATTCGTTTATGATTGCATTTTCTTATTTATTGATAATATTCACTAGTCTTATATATCAAAAGTGTTTTTTATCTTTTTTAATAAGCAAAAATTATTTAGAATGGGAGGCATATTATATGAAACAGTTATATCCTGAAATCCTTCACCTGTGCGAAGAATTAAAGGACCTTTTTGAAAAAAGTCCAAGTGTAGAAATACCACTAACCCAAGAAAGCCTTTATGAGATGGTCTTTGATGATCCTTCTACTAACAAAGTGGATGTTACTTATCTTGTAAATGGAGAATTAAAGAAAGAAGCCGATGTTGTACGTTGCAAAAACGGTATTGTTGTTAATTATACAGAAGATTATATGCGCCGTCGTGACCCTGATTGTATGATTATTGCCGATGATAATCCAACAGATAAACGTAGATTTGAAGATACTTTTGGCAGCAAATTTACAACTCTTAGAAACGATACTTTCCATTGGCTTAGTAAGCAGGATTTATTAGTAATACCATTTCGATCAGGCGGTGCAAAATATGGATATCCTTCTATTTTAATTTGCCCTAGAAATGCAGCTTTCTTTGCATATGCCCTCTCTGATTTACAGGCATTTGTTAATATTTCTAAAGAAACTGCTCCATTCATTCCACGTGCAATTCTATATGTTGCACCACCATTTCGTCATACACATTTTGATGGTAAACAATGTGTTGTTCACAACCGTTTAGATAATTGTCATGAAGTATTTGCTTACAATTTATATCCAGGTCCTTCTGCAAAAAAAGGGGTATATAGTGTCTTATTAGATATTGGTGAAAATGAAGGCTGGGTAACAGCTCATGCATCTGCTGCTCGCATTGTAACACCATACGAAAATGAACTAGTAATTATGCATGAAGGCGCTTCCGGCGGTGGAAAAAGTGAAATGTTAGAAGATATTCATCGTGGCCGAGATGGTAGATTTTTACTTGCTACACATACCATTAATGGAGTTAAAGACTATTTACATATGGGAGATACTTGTGATATTTATCCAATTTCCGATGATATGGCAATCTGCCACCCTGCTATTCAAAAAAATAATGGTAAACTTGGTATTATCGATGGAGAAGATGGGTGGTTTATGAGAGTTGATGGTATTACTCATTATGGTTGTAGCCCTCTTTATGAGTCAATTTCTATTCAACCTTCTCGTCCACTAACATTTTTTAACCTTCAGGGAATCCCAGGAGCTACTTGTCTTCCTTGGGAACACACATTGGATTCTACTGGTAAGCCTTGCCCAAATCCTCGTGTTGTTATTCCTCGTAAAATGGTTGATAATATTGTGACAGAGCCAGTAGAAGTTGATATCCGCAGTTTTGGTGTTCGTATGCCTCCTGCTACTGCCGAAAATCCAACTTATGGTATTATGGGACTACTTCATGTTATTCCACCTGCTCTTGCATGGTTATGGAGATTAGTTGCACCACGTGGACATAACAATCCAAGTATTATTGGTTCTGGATCTAGTGGATTAGTTAGTGAAGGAGTTGGATCCTATTGGCCATTTGCTACTGGTCAACGTGTAAAACAAGCAAACTTATTATTAGAACAAATTATGTCCTGCCCAAATACACGCTATGTATTAATTCCAAATCAACATATTGGCGTATTTAAAGTTGGATTTGCTTCTGAATGGGTTGCACGTGAGTATCTTGCTCGTCGTGGTAATACATTCATTAAAAAAGAAAATTTAGAAGAAGCACCTTGTCCACTACTTGGATATGCATTAAAAGAAATGAAAATAGATCGTCAAAATATTCCTGTTGAATTATTACGTTGTGAAACACAAGAATCATTAGGGATAGAAGGCTATAAAAAAGGTGCTGAAATTTTAACAGATTTCTTTGCAAGAGAATTAGCAAAATTCGATACTCCTGAATTGGATCCACTCGGAAAAGAAATTTTTGAAATCTTTAAGCGTGGTGGCTCTATTGATGAATATGTAGCTATTTCTAATGCATATAATAAGTAATTAATTAAAAAATACTTTATATTTTAATTACAAAAAATCCAGTAAAGTTTTGTAATATTTACTCTCTTTACTGGATTTTTATATTGTGACTTTTATACTTGCATAGCATTTTTTAACTTTTCTAATGCACCTTTTTCAATCCTAGAAACATAAGATCTAGAAATACCTAGCAATTCTGCGATTTCTCTTTGTGTTCGTTCCTCTTCCCCAAATAATCCATACCTTAGTTTAATCACCGTTTTTTCTTTTTCCTTTAAATATTTAGAAAATGCCTCGTATAGTTCTTTAATATCTTCTTCTAATTCAATGGCCTCTGATACTTCTCCTTCATCAATTTCAATTACATCTAGTAAATTGACTTCATTACCTTCTTTATCTATACCAATTTTTTGATATAAACTTACTTCCTTATTTAACTTTTTTTCTGCCCTAAGCATCATAAGAATTTCATTATCTATACATTTTGCCGCATATGTGGCTAGCCGACTTCCCTTATCTGGATTAAATGTATTAACTGCTTTTATCAATCCAATAGTCCCAATAGAAAGTAAATCATCCATATCTTTATCTATAAACATATACTTTTTTATCATATGAGCCACTAATCGCATATTTCTTTCTATAAGAATATCTTTCGCCTCTTGGTCTCCCATCTTTAGTTTTTCTAAGTACATTCTTTCATCTCCAGCACTAAGAGGTTTCTGAAATGTTTTCAAAAGAATTAGCCACCTATATTATCAGTTTCTATTAGCTTATGCATATAGCTTGGTTTAAGTTCTTATTTTATTGACTTTAGATAACATTTCTCTTATACTAATTTATAGGATATTTTATTAAAAGGAGGATATTATGAACTCTAACACTCAATCAAAAGATAATCGCTTAGGTAGTGAACGGATTCCTAAGCTAATGTTTAGCTTGGCAATTCCTTCTGTAATTGCTCAATTAATTAATGTATTATACAATATCGTAGACCGTATGTATATTGGCCATATTCCAGAAATTGGAGATGTAGCACTTACTGGAGTTGGTGTTACATTTCCAATTATTATGATTATCTCTGCTTTTAGCTATTTTATTGGTTCAGGTGGTGCTCCACTGGCTGCTATCCAAATGGGAAAGGGGAACAAAGAGAAGGCAGATCAAATTTTAAGCAATGGTCTAGTTGTTCTACTATTCTTCTCTGCTATTTTAACAATCGTATTTTATATTTTTAAAGAACCTCTTTTATATATGTTTGGTGCTAGTGATAATACGATTGGATATGCCACAGACTATATTGGTATTTACATACTTGGTACAGTATTTGTTCAGCTTGCATTAGGACTAAATCCATTTATCAGCTCACAAGGACAAGCAAAGATTGCCATGTTTTCTGTTCTTATTGGTGCTATTACTAATATTATATTAGATCCTATATTTATTTTTGCACTTAATATGGGAGTAAAAGGTGCAGCTCTTGCTACTATAACTTCTCAAGCATTTAGCGCTATTTGGGTACTTGGATTTTTAACATCAAAACATTCTAATATTCGTATACGAAAATGTTTTTTAAAACCAAATTTAGCATTAATTTGTAGTATTGCTGCTCTTGGAATCTCGCCATTTATTATGCAAGCAACAGAAAGTGCAATTAATATTGTTTTAAATCGTGGATTACAAAGTTATGGTGGGGACTTATATGTTGGATCTATGACTATTTTACAAAGTGTTATCCAGTTAATTGTTGTTCCAATTCAAGGTTTTACACAAGGAGTTCAACCGATTATTAGTTTTAACTTTGGTGCAGGAAAATTTGATCGTGTAAAAAAGACTTACGAAATCACTATTTCTACAACATTTATTATTTCTACGATTTGTTGCTTACTAACTGTTTTCTTCCCTTCTGTATTCGCTGGTATTTTTACAAATAAAGAAGATTTATTACAGTTATCTACAAAAGTAATGCCAATATTTATGGCTGGTATTTTTATGTTCGGTATACAGATGGGATGTCAAACAACTTTTATGGGATTAGGGCAAGCAAAGATTTCACTATTTTTAGCATTATTACGTAAAGTGTTTCTACTAATTCCTTTAGCTATTATATTGCCTGCTATTAGCAATAACGTTATGGGAATTTATTATGCAGAACCAATTTCTGATATTGTATCTGCTAGTACAGCTGGTATTATTTTCTTAGTAGTTCGAAAGAAAATTTTATCTCAAGAAGCATTGTCAAAGTTAAAGTAATACCAATTACATTTTCCTTTCTTATATAATACAAAAAACTGTCTGCTGTACATCATTGGTGTACAATCACAGACAGTTTTTTCTTTGTCATATAGTTATTGTATATTTCCTGTAAATACTACTTCTTCTATATAGAATGTAATATTTTCATTTCGTTCTGTTGCCTCTGCAAATAAATCTACAAAAGTTTCTGCATATTCTTCACCTAAATTATTGCACATAATTTCATAGTTTTGCAATGTAACTTCAATCTCTTCATCTACTAATAACAATATTTCAAATAAACCTTCTAGAGAATGGTGAAACTCATCTGGAAAACCAAACTGTTCCTTTATATGCGTATACACATGCTCCTCTGTATCCATTTCTGTTCCGTATAAAAAAATTCCTTTCATGTTTCTCCTTATTTTATCTATCTTCTATTTTAATATATTCTCTACGAGACAGTATATTTTTATAGGCTGGACGTATAATTTTTCCTTCATTTACCAACTCTTCTATACGATGAGCACTCCAACCACTAATTCTTGCCACAGCAAACATTGGCGTAAATAATTCCATTGGTAATCCTAATATTTTATACACTAATCCACTATAAAAGTCAATATTAGCACTAACCCCTTTATAAATTTTTCGCTTTTTCTGAATCAACTCTGCTGCAAATTGCTCTACCTTTTGATATAATTCATATTCTTCTTCAAATCCCTTTTCTTTACATAGACGCTCTGCAAATGATTTTAATAATTGCTCTCTTGGATCAGAAATAGAATAGATAGCATGTCCCATACCATAAATTAATCCTGTTTTATCAAATCCTTCTTTATTTAGCAACGATTCCAAGTACTTTTTAATAGCATCATCATCATTCCAATCTGGTATATGCTCTTTTAAATCATCAAACATTTGTATCACTTTAATATTTGCACCACCATGCTTTGGTCCTTTTAGTGAACCTAATGAAGCTACCACACTAGAATATGTATCTGTACCTGTGGAAGTTACTACATGAGTTGTAAATGTAGCATTATTCCCACCACCATGCTCTGCATGAAGTACTAATGCAATATCTAATATTTTTGCCTCCAACTGAGTATATTTTCCATCTGGGCGTAATAACATTAGAATATTTTCTGCTGTTGATTTGTTTGGATCTGGTGTATGAATAAAAAAGCTCTTACCCAAATAAAAATGCTGATATGCTTGATATCCATAAACTGCTAATAATGGAAATTGTGCAATTAGCCCAATAGACTGTCTAACTACATTTGGAATAGAAACATCATCTGCCTTATCATCATATGCATATAACATAAGTACACTTCTAGCAAGTGCATTCATCATATCTTTGCTTGGTGCTTTCATAATTACATCTCTTACAAAGCTAGAAGGTAGTTTTCTATATTCTCCTAATAGCTGTATAAATTCTTGCAATTCGCTTTTGCTAGGTAACTGCCCAAACAGCAATAAATATGTAATTTCTTCATATCCAAATGTATAATTTTTATCAAAACCTTCTACAATATCTTTTACATCAAAGCCTCTATAAAATAATTTTCCTGGACAAGGAACTGTTTTTCCATCTATTAACTCATATGCATGAACATCTGCAATTTCTGTTAGTCCAGTTAAAACGCCTCGTCCATTAATGTCACGTAACCCTCGCTTAACATCATATTTTGTATAAAGTTCTGGATCAATACGTCCATTTCTTGTACAAATATCTGTTAACTCCAATATTTTAGGGGTAATTTCAGTATGAAAATCATTTGTCATATGTTATCTCCTTTCGTACAAAAGGTTACAATATAATATATATCGAAAGTAATATATTATATGTATTGGTTTACGGGTATCTAATTCTTTATAAAATATAAAATGCTTTTTAAATGCTTTCCGTTCATTATAACATAATCTTTTAAATTTTTATACACTTTTCTTATTTTATTTAAACTTTACGAATATTTTTTGCTTTTATATGAGATATTCTTTATTTAAAAAAGGTAATCGAAAGAATATAATAGCAAATTAAAACAATATATCAAAGTTGACTGGAGAATAAAATAAATTCTTAATTTCCTTTGGATCATTTGTTTGTCCTAATATCCACATAGCTTTTGTTACAACTGCTTCTAGGGGCATATCATAAGCTTCTATTAATTCATACTTTTCTTTTATTTTGTATCCAACACGATAGGTCTCCATATCGCTTCCCTCATATGGAACTTGTGTCGTCATAATAATTGTTTTTCCACATTGTAACCAATCTGCTAATGCTTCTGAAAAATCATTATTCCCATACATTGGAAGCCCTCCAACCCCAAAGCTTTCAATAACAATGGCACTATAATGTTCTTTTAAATATTGAAAAATTCTTGCATCTATTCCTGGAATTAACTTTAATACATAAATTTTTTCGTCTAATTTTGTATAAAAATCAGGTGTTTCTTTGTATGTGTCGTTTGTAATATATCTTATTATTTTTCCATCATGAAGAACTGCTTTGTTTGGAAAATTTATACTAGAAAACGCATTATAACTTTTTGTTCGTATTTTTTTTGCTCTCGTCCCTGCAATTGCTTGACCTCCAAATACAACAGTAACACCATGAGAGCCATTATCACAGGCGTAAATAAAACTATCTAACAAATTAGCCTTTGCATCTGTAATATCTACATCTATTGGCTTTTGTGCACCTGTTAATACAACTGGCTTTTTAGAGTGTTGAATCATATAAGATAAAGCTGCTGCTGTATATGCCATTGTATCCGTTCCATGTAAAATAACAAATCCGTCATAACTATTATAGTTTTCTTCAATTGCTTTCGCAATTTTTACCCAATACTCTGGTGACATATTTGTACTATCTATATTACATAATTGAATGGTTGTTACTTTACAAAATTCTTTAATTCTTGGTACATATTGTAAAATCTCTTCTGATAATAAGGCTGGTGTTAAACCTGTTTTTGTTTTTTTAGAGGCAATTGTTCCTCCTGTTGCTAACATTAAAATGTGCTTCATATTTTTATCCTTTTCTTCTACTATAGTTTTCTATCTTTAAAAATTATTTTCATTTTTTATAATGTAACAAAAAATACCTCTTCCTGTCAATAATAGAGATATTATCTATCATTAACAAAAAGAGGTTATTTATTACATTCTTTAGTGCATATTAATGTTTAAAATGTCTCATCCCTGTAAATACCATTGCAATCCCATATTCGTTACATTTCTCGATTGATTCCTCATCTCTTACAGAACCACCTGGTTGTATAATTGCAGTAATTCCTGCTTTATGAGCTGCCTCTACACAATCAGCAAATGGGAAAAATGCATCAGAAGCTAGCACTGCTCCCTTTGTAGCATCTACACCTATTAATTCTTCCGCATGTTCAAAACATTGCTTTGTTGCCCAGATACGATTTACTTGTCCTGGCCCAATACCGATGGATTGTTTGTTTTTTGCAACTACAATGCCATTTGATTTTACAAATTTAACCATTTTCCAAGCAAATAATAAGTCTTCCATTTGCTCTTTTGTTGGTGCTACATTTGTAACAACTTGTACTTCTCCATCTAATAATTTGCTATCAATTGTTTGAACAATTAATCCACCATTTACCTTTTTCATATCATAAGCAGTTTCTCTTTGTGAAACAGAAATGTCTTCTAACTGTAATACTCTTACATTTTTCTTTGTTTGAAGAATTTCTAATGCTTCTTGTTCATAAGAAGGAGCAACAATTACCTCCAAAAAGATCTTCTTCATTTCCTCTGCTAAAGCAACAGTAACTGGACGATTTAATACAACAATACCACCAAAAATTGATACTTTATCTGCTTCATATGCCTTATGCCATGCTGTTAGTATATCATCTCCGCTTCCGACACCACATGGGTTTCCATGCTTACAAGCAACAACTGTCGGTTCTGTATATTCTTTTAACAATTCTAATGCACCATTTGTATCATTAATGTTATTAAAAGATAATTCCTTTCCGTTTAATTGCTTTGCATCTACTAAGGAACCAACCTGCTTTCCTACTTCACGATAAAATGCTGCTTGTTGATGAGGATTTTCTCCATATCTCATATCCTGAACTTTTTCAAAAGTCATTGTTAATGTTTCTGGGAAGGATGTAT
>CALWGN010000164.1 GCA_944380055.1 uncultured Lachnospiraceae bacterium | reverse complement strand
GAACAGGTTCAGAAGTAACTTCATTTTCTGTGATTACCGATCCAGTAAATAAAATAAAATATCCATTAGTATCAGAGAATCTACTTCCAACAGAAGCAATTTTGGATGCAGAATTGGTAAAAACAGTGCCTCCTACTGTAACTGCTGATACAGGAATGGATGTATTTACTCATGCGCTGGAAGCATATGTAAGTTCAAATTATAATGAGTTTTCTGCTGCATTAGCTGAAAAAGCAATTGAAATCTGTGGTACTTATTTATTACGTTCCTTTTACGATAATATGGACGCTCATGCAAGACAAAAAATGCATGTTGCTTCTTGTTTAGCTGGTTTAGCATTTAATTCATCGTCTTTAGGGTTAAATCATGGAATGGCACATCAACTAGGTGCAAATTTTCATATTGCACATGGTAGAGCAAATGCTATGCTTTTACCTCATATTATTGAATTTAATAGCGGTATTAATAAACATAGCAAAAGTCAATCGGAATATGGAGTAGTTGTACGTAGATATGAAAATGTAGCTAAAATTTTAGGATTACAAAATTTTAATACAATTACTACAATTCGAGCGCTTGTAAGTTGGGTGCAATTTATGTTAAAGGAAATGGATATTCCATTATCTGTTTCCCAAACAGGAAAATGTACAGAAAAAGAATATATGTTAAAAGTAAGCGATATGGCAGAGGCTGCATTAGCAGATAGTTGTACTGTTACCAATCCGAAAGTCGCAACAAAAGAAGATGTTATGGAAATCTATCGTGATTTGTGGTAGAATAAAAACTATATAAAATTCCAGAGATTAATTAGGTTATTTTGGAAGCAAAAAATAAAGCGGATTTTATATCCGCTTTATTTCCTTATTAGGAAAATGTTTGGTTAGAAGTATTAGAATCCAGTTGTTATAGTGAATTAGGTATACATTGTAAACGTAGTTTACATTAGTAACTTGTATAAATATCATTTATATGAATGATGTTCACTATAGAACGTTTTTGATATAGGGAAAGAGTCATTTATTGTAGTTTTAAATATAATAAAGGGAGTGGTTATAATGGAAAAATTGCTATTTGTTTTTAATCCAACTTCAGGAAAAGCCAAAATTAGAGATTACTTACTTGATATTTTAGATTCCTTTAACAAAAGTAATTATCAAGTGACTGTTTATACAACTCAATATCAGGGACATGCAAGAGAGATTGTAAAAGAAAGAGGGAAAGGCTATGACTTAATTGTATGTAGTGGAGGAGATGGAACACTAAATGAAGTAGTTTCTGGTCTTATGGAATTAGAACCAATGCCTATTTTAGGTTATATTCCTTCAGGAACAACCAATGATTTTGCAACTTCTATTCACATTCCAAAGGATATGGTTTTGGCAGCTAAGTTAATTTCCAAGAGAAATGTATTTCGCTGTGATATTGGAAAGTTTAATGATAGATACTTCACGTATGTAGCTGCTTTTGGAGCATTTACAGCAGTGACTTATATGACACCACAACAAACAAAAAACGTATTAGGACATCAAGCGTATGTATTAGAGGGAGTAAAACAACTATCTTCAATTAAACCAGTCCATCTAAAAATAGAATATGATGATGTAGTAATAGAGGATGATTTTTTATATGGTATGGTATCTAATTCTACAAGTGTGGGTGGATTTAAAGGTTTAACTGGAAAATATGTAGAGCTAAATGATGGGTTGTCAGAAGTTACATTAATAAAAAATGTTAAAAATCCAATAGGATTTACAAATATTGTTACATCACTATTAACTAGAAAATTAGACTCTGAATATTTTTATTCTTTTAAAACCAATAAATTAAAAATTACAAGTAAACAACCTATTGATTGGGTTTTAGATGGTGAGTTTGGTGGTAGTCATACAGAGGTGAATATTGAAAATTGTAAAGAAGCTATTTGCATTTGTGTGGACGATAATTAGTATGGATATAGTAGTTTTTATATAGTAAAGAGTAACAAAAATATATGACAATAATATATATTATAAGGCAGATAGATTAGGAGAAAACAAAGGATGATGTAAAAGATGAATTTACACTCCATTCCTTTTAGAACGATTAAATCGGGAGAAAAAACGATTGGTTATATAACTATTTGTCATTAGAAAAATATGGATATAAAAAAGGGGAAGTAGCCAGTGTAAAGGCGGAGGATATGAATGTATATTACTCAAAGGAAGCACAAAAACAATATGGAGTATTAGGAATTGGAATAGAAGTTAATAGAAGTTATTTGACAAGAGTAATTGATACATTAGAAAGATAATATGACAAATTATAAGAAAAAACAACGCATTACCATATTATTCGGTAAATAAGGTTTAGGAACATATGTATTTTGTAAAAAAAGGACTAGACTAAATATGGATTTTATGAGAAAATATAGGGGAGTATGACGAGGATTTAACAATCTTTAGTCAGACACATTATTTCATACGTTTGAAAGGAGTTTTAAAATGATTTATTCACATGAAGTAGAAAAAATGTGTACAGTTGCACAAGGCGTTAATCATGGCGCAGCTCCAATCCCAGAAGAAGCGAAATGGGTAAAAGCAAAAGATGTATCAGATATTTCTGGTTTAACACACGGTGTAGGCTGGTGTGCTCCTCAACAAGGTGCTTGTAAGCTTACATTAAATGTAAAAGAAGGTATTATTCAAGAAGCATTGGTTGAAACAATTGGATGTTCTGGTATGACACATTCTGCTGCTATGGCATCTGAAATTTTA